>NZ_MWOM01000125.1:0-3982 GCF_012931925.1 Acidovorax sp. SRB_24 | reverse complement strand
GCCGGCGCGCCCGCGGAGGGATCGCCCAGCGCGGCCACGCTGTCGGGGCGCGCATCGACCACGCTGTACTGCGCGGCCGCGCGCTCGAGCCCGTCGTGCTCCTTGATCCACAGCCACGTCGGTGCGCGCTCGCTGCCGCGGCCCTGCATGCGCACCAGCGTCCAGCGCCCCTGCAGCTTGTGCCCATGCAACGCAAACTTGAGCTTGCCCTGGCGGTAGCCCGCCTCGGCGTTGCCGAGCGGCTCCCAGGTGCCCTTGTCCCATACGATCACTTTGCCGGCGCCGTACTGCCCGGGCGGGATGGTGCCTTCGAAGGTGTTGTAGGCGATCGGGTGGTCTTCGACCTGCACGGCCATGCGCTTGTCGGCGCTGTCGTAGCTCGGCCCCTTGGGCACGGCCCAGCTCTTCATGGTGCCGTCCAGCTCCAGGCGCAGGTCGTAGTGCAGGTGGCTGGCCCAGTGCTTGTGCACGACGAAGCGCAGCGCGCCCGTGCTGGGCAGCCCGCCGTCGCGCGGCTCGGGGGTGGCGAGAAAGTTGCGCTTGCTCTGGTAGCGCTCCAGTGCGTTGGCTGGCATGGGCGGCCTCCGGGAGCGGGCTGCTGCGTCTGCGCCGGCGCCCGCGGGCTAGGCCGCGCGACGGCGGGCCGGCGCCTTGTCGGGTGCTTTGCCGGAGGGCGCGCCCCCCAGGCTGCGCCGCAGCAAGGCCGAGAGGTCGACCACGTCCGCGCCAACCGGTGCCTGCACCTGCGCGGCGCTCGGCGCGGCCGGCACCAGGGCGCTGTCTCCGGCGTCGGCCTTGGCCTGCACCAGGTCGCGCAGCTCGTCGGCAAACGAATTGCGGAACTGGTCGGCATCCCAGGGCTGCGCCATCTCCTCGACCAGTTGCAGGGCCATCTTCATTTCCGCGGGGCGGATGCCCACCGCTTCGGTGCCCGAGGGCGGCAGGCTCAGCGCTTCAGCCGGACGGATCTCGCCGCCCCAGCGCAGCAGGTTGAGCACCAGGGCACGCCCGCAGGGGATGAGCACTGCCAGGTGCTGGCGCGTGTGGATCACGACCTTGGCCACCGCCGCCTTGTTGCTCTGGCGCAGCGCCTCGCGCAGCAGCGCATAGACCTTTTCTCCGCGCGCCAAGGGGGCCGTGTAGTAGGGGCGCTCGAGGTAGACGAACGGAATTTCATCAGCGTCGATGAAGGCCTCGATCTCGATGGTCTGCGTGGCCTTGGGCAAGGCCGCGGCGATCTCCTGCTCGGACAGCACCACGTAGCGGCCTTCGCCCACTTCCACGCCCTTGACGATGTCCTTGGCGGCCAGCTCCTTGCCGGTCACCTTGTTGATGCGCTTGTAGCCCACCGGCTCCATCGAGCGCCGGTCCAGCCAGTCAAAGTCGACCCCGGAGTCGGCCGTGGCCGTGTAGAGCCCCACGGGAATGTGCACCAGCCCGAAGCTGATGGCCCCGCGCCACAGGCTGCGGGTGGACGGCGCGGCGCCCGCGTCCGCGGCGGCATTCGCCTTCGCCGCCGCACCGGTCTTCTTGCGCGCACCCCGGTCCGGGGCGCCCGCGGCCTGGGCGGATTTTGCAGCGGGGGGTTTGCGCGCGCTCTTGGCGCTCGTGCTGGCCATGGCTCTCTCCTGGTGGCAATCCTGGAACCGCCAAGCGTGCAACACTCCGGCGCTGCGTGCTGTAGGACAAGGCAGATGCCGGCGGGCCGGCGCACTAGGAGGCTGTCGGGCTTGGAGCGTCGAAAGCGAAAATCGGCCCCAGCGAGGACAGTTTTTGCCGAATTTGCAGCTCCATAGCCCAGCTATGGAGCAAAAAGACGGTGAAAAATGGACCGCTGAGGCCGATTTGCAGCCGACGATTTCCAAGTCCGACAGCCTCCTAGGCCTTGAGGTAGTCGGCCTTGCCGCCGAGCCAGCGCGCCACATGCTGCGCGGCGAGCGCCGGGCAGCGGTCCAGCATCCACGGCGCCAGCGCGCGCGCCCACTCCAGCAGCGCGGTGTCGGTGGCCAGATCGGCAAAGCGCAAGAGCGCGTCGCCCGACTGGCGCGCGCCCAGGAATTCGCCCGGGCCGCGGATCTCCAGGTCGCGCCGCGCGATCTCGAAACCGTCGTGGGTCTCGGCCATCGCCTTGAGGCGCTCCTTGGCGGTTTCGCCGACGCGCCCGCTGTCGTTGGTGGCGTACAGCAGCACACAGGCCGAGGCCGCCGCACCGCGCCCGACGCGCCCGCGCAGCTGGTGCAGCTGCGACAGGCCAAAGCGCTCGGCATGCTCGATCACCATCAGCGAGGCGTTGGGCACGTCCACGCCCACCTCTATCACGGTGGTGCTAACCAGCACGCCCATTCGGCCCGCGGTGAACAGCGCCATCACGGCCTTCTTCTCGGCGCTGGGCATGCGCGAGTGCAGCAGGCCGACCGCCACGCCCGGCAGCGCCTCGCTGAGGTCGGCGTGCGTGGCCGTGGCGTTGCTCAGGTCGAGCGCCTCGCTCTCCTCGATCAGCGGGCAGACCCAGTACACCTGGCGCCCGGCCGCCACCTGGGCGCCGATGCGCGCGATGACCTCGTCCTTGCGGCTGTCGGCGATCAGCTTGGTGACGATGGGCGTGCGCCCGGGCGGCAGCTCGTCGATGGTCGACACGTCGAGGTCGGCGTAGTAGCTCATGGCCAGCGTGCGCGGGATCGGCGTGGCCGTCATCATGAGCAGGTGCGGCTCCATGCCGTGGGCGGCGAGTTTCTGCCGCAGCGCCAGGCGCTGGGCCACGCCGAAGCGGTGTTGCTCATCGATCAGCGCCAGCGCCAGGCGCTTGAAGCGCACCTGTTCCTGGATCACGGCGTGCGTGCCCACCACCAGCGCGGCCTCGCCGCTCTCGATCAGCGCGAGCATGGCGGCGCGCTCCTTCTTCTTCTGCCCGCCGACCAGCCAGGCCACGCGCAGGCCGCGCGCCGCCAGGAGCGGTTCGAGCCAGCCGATCAGCTTGGCGAAGTGCTGCTCGGCCAGGATTTCGGTCGGCGCCATCAGCGCGCACTGCCAGCCCGCGTCGATGCACACGGCCGCCGCCAGCGCGGCCACCACGGTCTTGCCCGAGCCGACGTCGCCCTGCAGCAGCCGGTGCATGGGCACGGGCCGGGCCAGGTCGCGCGCGATCTCTTCGCCGACGCGCCGCTGCGCCGCCGTGAGCGCAAACGGCAGCACGGCCAACAGCTGTTCGTGCAGCGAGAGCGCGCCGCCGGGCACGCCCTGCGGGCGCAGCAACGGCGCGCGCAGGCGGTCGCGCGCGCGCTTGGCCTGGTGCTGCGAGAGCTGCTGCGCGAGCAGCTCCTCGGCCTTGAGCCGCTGCCAGGCCGGGTGGCTGTGGTCTTCGAGCGTGGCCAGCGCCACGTCGGGCGCCGGATGGTGCAAAAATGTGAGCGCCTCGCGCAGGCTCCACAAGCGCTGCGGGCTGTTTTGACCAAAACGGGGCAGCGGTGGCGGCGGCGCCTCGGCGGGCAGCGTCTCGGACAGATCGGCGCGCTGCAGCGCGCCGACCACGGCGCGGCGCAGGTAGGGCTGGGGCAGGCCAGCCACCGTGGGGTAGACGGGGGTGAGCGCGCTCGGCAGCTCGCCGCCGGCCAGGCGGAAGGCCGGGTGCAGCATCTGCCGGCCCCAGAAGCCGCCCTTGACCTCGCCGCGGATGCGCAGGCGCGCGCCCACGGCCAGGGTCTTCAGGTGCGAGGGGTAGAAGCTGAAGAAGCGCAGCTCGCAGGTCGCGCTGCCGTCGTCCACCGCCACCACCAGCTGGCGGCGCGGGCGCAGCTGGACTTCGCTAGATGTCACCGTGGCCTCGATCTGCACCACGCTGCCTTCGCGCGCATTCTTCAACGGCGTGATGCGGGTTTCGTCCTCGTAGCGCAGCGGCAGGTGCAGGGCCAGGTCGATGGGGCGCGCCAGGCCGAGCTTGAGCAGCGCCTTCTGCGGCGCCGTCAGGGCCGGGGCGGCGGGGCGG
>NZ_MWOM01000143.1:0-1735 GCF_012931925.1 Acidovorax sp. SRB_24 | reverse complement strand
CACGATGTCGATGGGCAGCGCGAACTGCTGCGCCATGCGCCGCAGCACCATCAGCTGCTGGTAGTCCTTCTGACCGAACACCGCCGCGCCCTGCGCCTTACCGGCAAACACGGCGCTGAACAGCTTCATGACCACCGTGCACACGCCCGTGAAGAAGCCGGGGCGGAACTGCCCCTCCAGGATGTCGGCCAGCAGCGGGTCGGGCTGCACCTTGAAAGTCTGCGGCTCGGGGTAGAGGTCGTGCTCTCGCGGGGCGAACAGCACGTCGCAGCCGGCGGCCTGCAGCTGTGCGCAGTCTGCCTCCCAGGTGCGCGGGTAGCTGTCAAAGTCTTCGTGCGGCAAAAATTGCAGCCGGTTGACGAAGATGCTGGCCACCAGCGCGTCGCCCAGCGGCCGGGCCTGCTGCACCAGCGCCAGGTGGCCGGCGTGCAGGTTGCCCATGGTGGGCACGAAGGCCGGGTGGCCGCTGGCGGCCAGGGCCGCGCGCAGTTCGGGAATGGTGTGGACGATGCGCATGAAAGAAAAAGAAAATGATCAAAAAAGGAGCATCCGGCGCATGCTCATCAAGGGCTAGAGCCCTCAAACACCTGAAATTCAGGTGCGCGCAGACGGGCTACCAGGCGTGTTGCGCGTTGTCGGGAAAGCGCCCTTGCTTGACGGCCTGCACATAGGCCTCGATGGCGCCGCGCACGCTGCCCGCGTCCTGCATGAAATTGTGCACGAAGCGCGGCATCTTCCCGAGGTTGATGCCGAGCATGTCGTGCAGCACCAGCACCTGGCCGGCGGTGCCCTGGCCTGCGCCGATGCCGATAGTGGGACAGTGCGCCAGCTCGGCGGTCAGCTCGGTAGCGAGTTGCGCCGGCACCATCTCCAGCACCAGCAACGCGGCGCCCGCGTCCTGCAGCTCGCGCGCGTGGCGGCGCAGGGTCTGCGCGGCCTGGTCGGTCTTGCCCTGCACGCGGTAACCGCCGAGCGCGTGCACGGTCTGCGGCGTCAGGCCCAGGTGGGCGCAAACCGGAATGCCGCGCTCGACCAGGAAGCGCACGGTCTCGGTGGTCCAGCCGCCGCCTTCGAGCTTGACCATGTGGGCGCCGGCCTGCATCAGCGCGCAGGCGCTGTGCAGGGCCTGCTCCTTCGAGGCGTGGTAGCTGCCAAAGGGCAGATCGGCCACCAGCCAGGCTGTGCCCTGCACGCGGTGCAGGCCGCGCGCCACGCTTTCGGTGTGGTAGACCATGGTGTCGAGCTGCACGCCCACCGTGCTGGGCAGGCCCTGGCAGACCATGCCGAGCGAGTCGCCGACCAGCAGGCACTCGACGCCGGCGGCATCGGCCACGGCCGCGAAGGTCGCGTCGTAGGCCGTGAGCATGGTGATCTTCTCGCCGCGCGCGCGCATCTCGTGCAGGTGCGGCAAGCTCACGGGGCGGCGCTGGGGCAGGGGCGAGGCCGGAGGCAGGGTGCCGTAGGGCGTGGCGCTGGCCGGCGCGGAGGGCTGCGCGGGGGTATCTGGCATGGCGGCGTTCTTCCAAAGTCCTCGGGAGCGGCGAGTCTAGTCGAAGCCGCTATGCTTCACGGCATGACATATTTTGCAGACGAAACGGACAATTCCATGCTCTCCCAGGTGCTGCTCGACGTGGCGCGCGCCCTGCAGGAAGACCTGGGCAGCGGCGACCTCACCGCCGGCCTGATCGACCCCGCGCGCACCGTGCGCGCCCGGGTGCTCGCGCGCGAGAGCGCC
>NZ_MWOM01000198.1:0-614 GCF_012931925.1 Acidovorax sp. SRB_24 | reverse complement strand
CCCGGGCACGAAGGTCACGATGAGCTTGATGGGCCGCGTGGGGTAGTCGGCGCCGGCGGCCGGCGTTTGTGCCGTGGCGGTGCCGCAGGCCAGCAGGCCCACGAGGGGGGCCAAGCGCAGGGAAGTCGGGAGGTGCAGGGGCATGGAGGGGCTCGGGAAAGAGAGGAGCGGGGCCGCTGGGCGGCGGCGGGGACGGGCAGGGCCCGTGCCGGCATTCTCGGCGCGACCGGCCCAAGCGGTGCGACCAACGGACGGATACCAGATATCAGAAAAAGTCATGGCAGAACAGCGCCCCACACGGTGCCTTCGCGCCCGACGCCTTACAGCCCGTCACACGCGCCTGCCGCACAATGGACGCCATGCAGTCGACCGCTTCCTCCCCACCCACCCATGCCCTGCCGCGCCGCCACTGGCTCGTCAGCGCGGCGCTGGGCTTGGCACTGGCCGCGACCGCGTGCACGGGGCCGGCACTGCCGCGCAGCGTCACGCTGCCGCTGGACACGCTGCAGGCCAAGCTGGCGCAGCGCTTTCCGCGCAGCTACCCGCTGGCCGGCCTGGTCGAGCTGAACCTGCAGGCGCCGCGCCTGGCGCTGCGGCCCGAGCGCAACCGCATC
>NZ_MWOM01000337.1:0-279 GCF_012931925.1 Acidovorax sp. SRB_24 | reverse complement strand
GGGTCGCAGACAGTGGGGTCGCCCTTTCTTTGGTGACTTTCTTTCGGCGACGCGAAAGAAAGTCACTGCGCCGCCGGGCGCACATCCCGGCCAGCTGCCCCAGGCAAAAAGCGCAGAGCCCATTAAAGCGCAGAGCTTATTTAAAAGGATAGCTACCA
Organism: Acidovorax sp. SRB_24; assembly: GCF_012931925.1. Classification (NCBI taxonomy): domain Bacteria; kingdom Pseudomonadati; phylum Pseudomonadota; class Betaproteobacteria; order Burkholderiales; family Comamonadaceae; genus Acidovorax; species Acidovorax sp. SRB_24. The sequence goes on along the minus strand of NZ_MWOM01000337.1, from coordinate 121 downwards.
GCGCAAGCCAGATAAGCGCAAGAGCCCAATTCGACCCACAACAGGCCCGAAACAGCCGTCACTTCAGCGCCCCAAACACCTTCTTCAAGATGGCGCTCCCCGCCGCCGCCGGGTTCTGTCG
>NZ_MWOM01000322.1:0-292 GCF_012931925.1 Acidovorax sp. SRB_24 | reverse complement strand
CGAGGTGGCCGTGATGGTCTGGTTGGCGTTGGCGCCGACCTGGAAGGCGGCGCTGGTGAACGAGCCGTCGAGCAGCTTGCGGCCGTTGAACTCGGTGGTCTGGGCGATGCGGTCCAGTTCGGAGGTGAGCTGGTTGACTTCGGCGTTCAGGGCCTGGCGGTCGGAGGCCGAGTTGGTGGCATTGGCCGACTGCACCGAGAGCTCACGAATGCGCTGCAGGATGTTGCCGGCCCCGGCCAGAGCGCCTTCTGCCACCTGCGCCAGCGAGATGCCGTCGTTGGCATTGCGCGCG
>NZ_MWOM01000154.1:0-920 GCF_012931925.1 Acidovorax sp. SRB_24 | reverse complement strand
CGCAGCCCGGCGGCGAAAGCGCCGCCGCAGCGCCTGTCTGCCGCGCAAGCGCCCGTGCCGCCTGCCGCGGCGCGCCCGGCCGCCGTGGTCGGGGCCGACGATGAGTGGGAGAGCTTCTGACGCTGCAGCGCGGTGCCGCGCTGCCAGCACCCCCGGGCGGCCAGCGTGCCGCCCTTTTTCATTTTGAGCGTCAGGCCAGTTCGGCGATCAGTTCGATCTCCACGCAGGCGCCCAGGGGAATCTGCGCCACGCCGAAGGCGCTGCGCGCGTGCTGGCCGCGCTCGCCAAACACTTGGCCCAGCAGCTCGCTGGCGCCGTTGGTCACGAGGTGCTGTTCGGTGTAGTCGGCCGTCGAATTGACCAGGCTCATGAGCTTGACGATGCGCTGGACGCGGTTGAGGTCGCCGCCGGTGGCCGCGTGCAGCGTGCCCATGAGGTCGATGGCCACCGCGCGCGCGGCGCCCTTGGCCTCTTCGGTCGTGATGTCGCGGCCCAGCTGGGCCACCCAGGGCTTGCCGTCCTTGCGCGCGATGTGGCCGCTCAGGAACACCAGGTTGCCGGTCTGCACATAGGGCACATAGGCCGCCGCCGGCGTGGACACCGGGGGCAGGGTGATGTTCAGGGCTGCAAGTTGGTCGTAAACGCTCATGGTCTTCCTTGGCTCGGTGAATGAAAGGCCCCGTCCGTGGGCGGCGTTGCGCTCCGGACGAAGGGCTGCCGCAGCCCGCGTGCCGGGGCAGCGTGCAAGTGTTACACAGGCGCTGGCCCGGCCGGACGGCAGGGCAGGGGACGGGCCGCGCTTAGCATGGCGGTCATGGATGTCCTGTCGCCCGCTCTGCCTCCCGCAGCGCCGCTGCCGCAGCGCGCCTGGCTGCTGCCGACGGCACTGCTGGGCTGCGTCGCCGGTGCGCTGCTGCAGG
>NZ_MWOM01000287.1:0-347 GCF_012931925.1 Acidovorax sp. SRB_24 | reverse complement strand
GCGGTAGTATTGGTTTAATACGAACCAAAAAGAACAAAATATGAAAAATATCGAAAATAGGGCTGCGCCAGGCGCCGCCCAACGCCTGAAAGCGGCGTGTGCGCCGACGGCGTGCGCCCGGCGGGCCTGGCCCATGCCGGGTCCACGGCTGGCTTACTCCTGAATTGATAGCAGGCAGCGTATGCCTTTATTCGGTTTTCGATAGAAATCACCACGAAACCAGGTCAACACAATCGCTGGCAGCTCACTTTTTTGATGAATCCTCTGGGCGGTCGCCTCCCGGCAGCGCTGGCGCTGATCGGGGCACAATCGTGACAGAGGGTAACCCTCCAATTTTTCTCCTCATG
>NZ_MWOM01000235.1:0-491 GCF_012931925.1 Acidovorax sp. SRB_24 | reverse complement strand
GAGCTTGAGCTGGTCGAGGATGCCGGTATAGAACGCGATCTTGCCGCCGGGCATGCAGAAGGCGTTGATCTGCTTGCTGCCGATCAGGTTGACCTCCCAGCGCCAGTCGCGCGCCCGCGGATTCCACTGCGCGGCAAACGGCACCAGGCGCTGCCCGATGGCGCGCAGGCGCTGCAGCTGCGGGTGGCTGTCGGGTGCCAGGGCTTTTTGCGCGCGCGCCTGGGCCAGCAGCTGGCTGTATTGCTGCGTGGCCGCGTTTTCGAGCGTGTCGGCCGGCACCAGGTTGCGCAGGCCGGACGACGAACCCACATCGACCTGCGCCAGCGCCGGCGGCGCGGCGGCCACCGCGGTGGCGGCGGCGGCGCTGAGCAGGAAGGCGCGGCGCGCCGACCAGGGGCCGTGCGCGGTGGGGGCGGCGGGGTCGAACGGGGGGCAGAACAGGCACATGCGCCAATAATAGGCACAAAGGACACCTCTTCCATGTCAGACCA
>NZ_MWOM01000392.1:0-219 GCF_012931925.1 Acidovorax sp. SRB_24 | reverse complement strand
AACCAGACCGGCCAGATGCTCGCAGCGCTCGCCAACCTGCCCCAGGGCACGTTCGCGAGCAAGGTCGAAGTCTCTGGTGACAAAGTCCACGTCACGCGCGAAGTCGACGGCGGCCTGGAGACCCTGGCATTGAGCCTTCCCGCCGTCGTCACGACCGACCTGCGCCTGAACGAGCCGCGCTACGTGACGCTGCCCAACATCATGAAGGCCAAGAAAAAG
>NZ_MWOM01000142.1:0-1742 GCF_012931925.1 Acidovorax sp. SRB_24 | reverse complement strand
CCACGCGGGGCGGCGGCTGCCCCGCCGGTGCCGGCCGACACGGCCGCAGACACGGCGCCACCGATGGCCACGGCGGCGGAGGCCAGCGCATCGCTGCGGCTGCTGCCGCTGCTCAAACGCACGCTCGCCTTGGGCACGGTGGAGCTGAGCGCGCCCGACGTGGCCCTGGCGCGCCTGGCGGATGGCCGCAACAACTGGACCTTCACACCGCGCCATGCGCCCCCGCAAAGCGCCAACCCCTGGAACGTCACGGTCGATCAATTGCAGGTGAGCGAAGGACAGATCGCCTATGCCGATGGCCTCAAGGACCTGGCGCTGCGCGCCCAGGTGGCCACCATCGCTGAAGCGCCCGCATCCCCAGCCGGCGCCAACGCTCAGGCAGGGGCGGGCGGCGGCCCTGCCCCCGGCGCAGAAGCCGGCGCCCCGCCTGCCCAGGGCGCCGCGCGCTACGGCGTGCAATTCAAGGTCCGCGGGCGCTTTGCCAAGGCCGATCTGGAGGGCCAAGGCAAGGCGGGCGATCTGTTGAGCTTGCGCAACAAGGTCCTCGACTTCCCGGTGCAGTTCAGCGCGCGCGCGGGCGATACGCGGGCCGAGGTGGAGGGCACGTTGACCAACCCCACGGCCCTGGCCGGGATGGACCTGCGGGTGCTGCTGGCCGGTGCGACCATGGCCGACCTGTATGCGCTCACCGGACTGGTGCTGCCCAACACCCCGCCGTACCAGACCAATGGCCGTCTGGTGGGCAACCTGACACCGGAGCGCGCCACCTGGGATTACCAGGACTTCCATGGCAGCCTGGGCAAAAGCGACTTGCACGGGCACCTGACATACACCTCGGGCAAGCCGCGCCCGCAACTGCGGGGCCAAGTGTATTCGAACACCCTGCGCCTGGCCGACCTGGGTCCAGTGCTGGGAACGCCCGCAGGCGCTCCCGCCAAGAACACGCCGCCTCCGCCGCCCGGCAAGGTATTGCCCAGCAAGAAATTTGCCACGGAGCGCTGGAATGCGATGGACCTGGACATTGTGTTTGATGGCCAGAAAATCATCGAATCGGACCACCTGCCCCTCGAGAACCTCAGCGTGCATGCCGTGCTCAACAACGCGCGGCTCACGCTCGAACCGCTGCGCTTTGGCGTGGCGCGCGGCAAGATCGATGCGCAGGTGGTGCTCGACAGCCGCCAGGACCCGCTCAAGGCGCAGGTGCGCGCCACGGTGGATGGGCTGCAGCTCTCGGCGCTGTTCCCGAAGGTGGAGCGCATGCAAAAGAGCCTGGGCCGCATGGACGGCGCCTTTGCGCTCAGCGGCCAGGGCCATTCGGTGGGCCAGATGCTGGGCAGCAGCTCGGGCGAAGCGCGGCTGTATGTGCGCGATGGGACGCTGAGCAAGCAGCTGCTGGACATGGCCGCGCTCAACGTGGGCAGCATCGTCTTCGCCAAGCTGTTTGGCGAAACGCGCGAAGTGCACCTGCGCTGCGCGGTGGCCGACCTGGCCGTCAAGCAAGGCATGGCGCAAACGCGCACCGCCAAGCTCAGCACCGAGGAAGCCATCGTCGAGGCGGTCGGCACGGTGGACCTGGCGCGCGAGCACATCGACCTGCGCGTCAAGCCCGAGTCGCTCCAGTGGAAATTCTTTTCGCTGCGCACCCCGCTGTATGTGCGCGGCTCCTTCGCCAAGCCGGACGTGGGCGTCGAGCCTGGGCCGCTGCTGTTGCGCGCCGGCGCGGCGGTGGCCGCCGCTGTGGC
>NZ_MWOM01000317.1:0-296 GCF_012931925.1 Acidovorax sp. SRB_24 | reverse complement strand
GCATGGCCGACACCATCGAGCAGTGGTTCAGCTGGCAGGACGACGTCTATTCGCGCTTTCCGGGCGTGCAGCAGCGCCCGCAGGCCACGCACTGGGCCGCGTCGCTGTGGCCCGGGCCGATGCGCCCCAGCGGGCGCATGCTGCACCAGATCTCGCGCCTGGCCCAGGCGCTGCAGCACCCGGGCCTAGAAGGTCTCGTGCCACTGCCGCCGGTGTTCGGCGGCTGCACGCAGCCGCTGTCTGCCGCCGACGAGGCGGCCGCCACCGCGCTGTACTGGTCGGTGATCCAGCAGGAC
>NZ_MWOM01000290.1:0-344 GCF_012931925.1 Acidovorax sp. SRB_24 | reverse complement strand
CTGGCCGCCTGACCCTCTTCAGGCAAACAGCCCGAGCGGGTCGCACCGCTCGCCGTTTGTAACCGGTGCGCTGCCAGCAAAGCAAAAAAGCCGTCGCAAGACGGCTTTTTTTGTTGGGCGCAGCCCAAGCGCGCAGAGCGCGCCTTTGCTGGCACCCGAATACCTCGGGGACATACCCGAGACGGCGCAGCCGGTTCGGCTCTGTCCTCGACACTTCAGAGGCTGTCCGGCCTCCGGCCGAAGCACCTCGGGCGCTAGGCCCGACGCTCAAGCCTGGTCTGAAGCCGCCTCCTGCACCACATCCGGCAGCAGACACGCCTCCACTACCTGCAATTCGTTGTCGC
>NZ_MWOM01000181.1:0-710 GCF_012931925.1 Acidovorax sp. SRB_24 | reverse complement strand
GGCGGGCAAGATCAACGGCGCCAATGCCGGCGTGACCGCCACGATTCTCTCGGACGCCTCCGGTGAGCGCCTGCTGCTGCGCAGCAAAACCACGGGCGAAGAGGCCGGTTTTCAGCTCAGCGCGAGTGACAGCGATGGCAACGCTGCCGACGCATTGGGCCTGGCGCGTTTGACTGCCGGCTCCACCATCGAATACGGCGCCAACGCCCAGGCCACCGTCAATGGCATTGCAGTGACGTCCGCGACCAACCAGTTTGCCAAAACCGTTGCTGGCGTGACATTCAACGCCGTGCAGGTCACTACTGCGCCCGTGGAAGTGACGGTGGCAAAAGATGACACGGCGATCAAGGCCAATATTGACGAGTTCGTGAAGGCCTACAACATGTTGAACCAGGCGCTGAACAACATCACCAGGTACGACAGGGAAACAAAATCCGCTGGACTGCTGCAAGGTGACTCTACGGCGGTAGGCTTGCAGAACACGTTGCGTGCAGCGCTCCAGTCCCTGGCAAGCGGCACGGGTCCGTTTCGCAGTCTGTCGGACATCGGCATCGTGTCGGCCGGTGGTCCCTCGACCCTCTCCCCCACTGGCGATCTGGAGGTGAACACAACCAAGCTGAACAAGGCGCTTGAAAATCCCGACGCAATCAAGGCGATGTTTCGCGGCCCGGAGGGGGGCACGTCAAACGATGGTGTGGCGGAAAAGATCA
>NZ_MWOM01000301.1:0-319 GCF_012931925.1 Acidovorax sp. SRB_24 | reverse complement strand
GCCGCGTGCGCCCGCGCAGCGCGTCACGGATCTGGGCGCGCTGGCGCGCCAGTTGCGCGAGCAGCAGGCACATGCCCAAGCACTGGAAGAAGCCCGCCGCGCCGCGGCCGCCCGGCGCGAGGCGGAGCAGCAGCTGTTCAGCCGCACGGTCGGCCCGGTCACGCCGCTGCGCGCGCCTAACCTGGCACCGCTGCCCGCCGCGGCGCCCGAGCCGCTGCCGCTGCAGCTGTGGCTCGACGAGGAACGCGCGCTGCTCGAATCGATCAGCGACGACTTTGACGTCAGCACCCTGCTCGACACCGACGACCAGCTCAGCTAC
>NZ_MWOM01000178.1:0-713 GCF_012931925.1 Acidovorax sp. SRB_24 | reverse complement strand
CGCGCCAGGCCGAGCTTGAGCAGCGCCTTCTGCGGCGCCGTCAGGGCCGGGGCGGCGGGGCGGGCGGGCGCGGCTGCAGCGTCGGGGGGCGAAGACATACCTGCATTTTTACCCAGTATGCTGTCCGTTCGACGCAGTGCGCACCGACGCCCCTTCACCGGAGCCCGCCCCATGCCCACTTTTCTGACGCTCACGCCCAACCCGGCCCTGGACCTGGCGACCGACACCGAGCAGGTCGTGCCCACGCACAAGCTACGCTGCGGCGCGGTGCAGCGCTACCCCGGCGGCGGCGGCGTCAATGTGGCACGCATGCTGCACCGCCTGGGCAGCGGCGTGCAGGCCTGGGTGCTCGCGGGCGGCGTGGCCGGCGCCCAGCTGCGGAACCTGCTGGCGGCCGAGGGCGTGGACACGCAGTGCCTGACCATTGCCGGCGACACGCGCGAGAACCTGTCGGTGCTCGACCGCCGCCACGCCCAGGAATACCGCTTCGTGCTGCCCGGCCCCACGCTGCAGGCCGGCGAATGGCAGACCTGCCTGGACCGCGTGGCGGCGCTCGCCCCGCCGCCGCGCTGGTGGGTGGCCAGCGGCAGCCTGCCCCCTGGCGTACCGCAGGACTTTTACGCACGCCTGGCGCGCCTGGCGCATGCGCGCGGCAGCCGCATGGCGCTGGACAGCTCGGGCCCGGCGCTGGCCGCGGCGCTGCACGCGGGCGT
>NZ_MWOM01000410.1:0-200 GCF_012931925.1 Acidovorax sp. SRB_24 | reverse complement strand
AGTCTGCCCCCTTTAGCCACTCGGGCACTCCTCCGAAGAATTTCGAATTCTAGCACAGCTTTTTCCGTGCCCCGTCACTTCCATCAAAAATCGCGATCAGCGCAAGCGCGTGGCCAGGCCCGCGGCGCGGAAAATCATTGGTGCGGCTGGCGGGGATCGAACCCACGACCCTCGGCTTCGGAGGCCGATACTCTATCCAC
>NZ_MWOM01000221.1:0-512 GCF_012931925.1 Acidovorax sp. SRB_24 | reverse complement strand
GTCGGGGTGGTAGCGGTACTGGCGCCGCCCGCGCGCGTCGAGCCCGGTGGCCTGCAGGTGGCCCGTGCGGCAGCGGGCAGATCCAGACCTCGGTGTAGGCCGGCGGAATGGCGAGGCGGCGGATGCGATCGATCTCTTGCGCATCCGTCAGCCAGCGGCCGTCGGGCTGCCGGTAGCCAAACCCCTCTGCGCGCCGCACGCGCTGCAGGCCCGGCATGCGACGGTCGACATAGACCAGCCCGCCGGGCAGGCGGCTGCCGGGCGCGGGTGCGTCCGCCGGGGGCGCCGGCGCATCGCGCACAGCCACGGAAGGGGCGGGCACAGGAACCAAAGCGGAGGCAGAAGCAGGCATGGAGGGGACGGCGCGCGGGCGCTCTTGGGTCGCAGGGAAACCTGGTCCCATCACAGCCCGTTGCCGCGCCCGCGGGTGTAGGAAGGCGCCCGCTGCGCGGGTGGGCGGCGGCCGCAAAGCGCGGGCCGGCGCGCCCCGGGACTCTACTGCGCGAGCAGCG
>NZ_MWOM01000152.1:0-947 GCF_012931925.1 Acidovorax sp. SRB_24 | reverse complement strand
GGTCGACGTGATGCTGGTGCTGCTCATCATCTTCATCATCACCGTGCCGGTCATGAAACACGCGGTCAACGTCGACCTGCCGCGCGCCGTGAACCAGCCCGAACTGATCAAGCCCGAGACGGTGCGCCTGAGCGTGGCGGCCGACGGCGGCTATTTCTGGAACGGTGCTCCCATCCCCGACGACGCGCTCGAAGGCCGCCTGCAGGCCGAGGCCGCCAAGGAGCCGCAGCCCGACCTGCACATCAACGGCGACAAGGCCGTGCGCTACGAGCGCGTGGCCCAGGCCATGTCTGCAGCGCAACGCGCGGGCGTGCGCAAGATCGGTTTCGTAACCGAGCCGCAGCGCTGAAAGTCGCCATCGGGCATCGGGGCGTTAGACACTCAATTTTTCATTCAGAAATTCCCGCACACCGCACTGTTATGCACGCAAGCCCCCCAGCGCCTCCCCTTTGCCCCGCCGCGCACCACGATGGCGGCGCGGCCGATGCCCCCCGGTGTCCGACCGGCACGGCCACCCCGGCGGCGGCGGTGGACAGCCAGGACCTGCTGCAAGGCCAGAAAACCGTGGCCATCGCGCACAACGGCGCCATTTACCGCCTGCAGGCCACGCGGCTGGGCAAGCTCATCTTGACGAAGTGAGTTTCATCGTGGGGCGACCCCCGGGCTGGCCTCCAGCCCGCCAGGGTCGTTTTGGCCAGCCAACGGATGTCCTCCGCGTAGCCAGGCTTTTTTTCCATGCCAAACAAAAAAACCGGCAGATGCCGGTTTTTTGGGTCATTTCGCGCTCAAGCCCTTGGTGGACGTGCGCAGGCAGCTATCAAAACAATCCCCATGGCGGCCCGCAGGCCACGCCTCACAAGCCCAATGCGGCAATGCCGGCGCGGGCCACCTGGGCGTCTTCGGGCGCCTTGACGCCGCTCACGCCCACGGCGCCGATGCACTGGCCG
>NZ_MWOM01000151.1:0-960 GCF_012931925.1 Acidovorax sp. SRB_24 | reverse complement strand
GGTCGACGTGATGCTGGTGCTGCTCATCATCTTCATCATCACCGTGCCGGTCATGAAACACGCCGTCAACGTCGACCTGCCGCGCGCCGTGAACCAGCCCGAACTGATCAAGCCCGAAACAGTGCGCCTGAGCGTGGCGGCCGACGGCGGCTATTTCTGGAACGGCGCCCCGGTCCGTGACGAGGAGCTCGAAGGCCGCCTGCGGACCGAGGCCGCCAAGGAGCCCCAGCCCGACCTGCACATCAACGGCGACAAGGCGGTGCGCTACGAGCGCGTGGCCCAGGCCATGTCTGCGGCGCAACGCGCTGGCGTGCGCAAGATCGGTTTCGTGACCGAGCCCCAGCGCTGACAGGGGACCACGGACCTGCGCGCGATAGGCCTTCGATTGCGAACAACCACCCTTCAGAAATCACCGCACACCGCTCTCCGTCTTATGCACGCCAGCCCCCCAGCGCTTCCTCCCGTTTGCCCCGCTGCACACGGCGACACTGGCATGGCCGACGGCCGCCCGGGCCAGGCCGGCATGCCTACCCCGGCGGTGACCGTGGACAGCCGGGACCTGCTGCAAGGCCAGAAAACCGTGGCCATTGCCCACAACGGCTGCATCTACCGCCTGCAGGCCACGCGCCAGGGCAAGCTGATACTGACGAAATAGGTTTTTTCCATCGTGGGGCGACCCCGGCCGGGGCTCCAGCCCGCCGGGTCGTTTTGGCCAGCCCACCGATTTCCTGCGCGCCGCCAGGCTTTTTTCTCCCTCCCAACAAAAAACCGGCGCTTGCCGGTTTTTGGGTCATTTTGCGCTCCAGCCCTTGGTGGGTCAGCGCATGCAGCTATCAAAACAATATCAGCGGCCCGCAGGCCGCGCTTCACAGCCCCAGTGCGGCAATGCCGGCACGCGCCACCTGGGCGTCTTCGGGCGCCTTGACGCCGCTCACGCCCACGGCGCCGATGCACTGGCCG
>NZ_MWOM01000328.1:0-283 GCF_012931925.1 Acidovorax sp. SRB_24 | reverse complement strand
CTCCAGGAACACATAAATTCAGCACGCCTTGTTCCTGATCAGTGAGACAAAATGTCCAGGGCTACCTACCCCTGATCTTGCCCCCGTATTCCCGGCCCCGCCTTATTCGCAATAAAGCGCCTAGTCAGTCACCGCGGCCTGCTGCCTCCTGAACTCCTGAGGCGAGCGCATTTTCAACGAAGAGTGCGGATGCATCTCGTTGAAGTGCTCGAAGGCCGCCGGCAACTGCGCCAGCACAGTCCGCGCGTCACGCAGGTCCATGCGTGCCACGTAGTCGCGCTTG
>NZ_MWOM01000306.1:0-312 GCF_012931925.1 Acidovorax sp. SRB_24 | reverse complement strand
TAAAAAACCATCTCTGCGCCGGTAGAAGCTCCACCGTCCGGCAGACAAGACGGGAACGATGGGTGGATTGTGAAATTGCGCTCGTGCATGCAGTGGCGCGATAAGACGCACAAAAACCCGGCAGCTTGTGCGTTTCGCCCTAAAGTTTTCTCGGGGGTGTCCGAAAACAATTGCAACGGGACGTAAACACTGCCCGCCGTTCACCAGAAGGCCATGTCGGCGCTGTGAACCGTATGGCCAGGTGCCTCGCCTGGCACCAGGTTGGCGGCAACGCCATATTCAGACAGTTCTTTTCAGGAGATTTGCAATGGC
>NZ_MWOM01000390.1:0-221 GCF_012931925.1 Acidovorax sp. SRB_24 | reverse complement strand
TTACTCGCTAGTACCTGAAACTAGTGCGTCTACCAATTCCGCCACCTGGGCATTTCAGGAAAGATTTGAATTGTATAGCAAGAAAAACCCTGCCAAAGCCAGTTACAGCAAAACTGGCAATAAAAAAGCCGCTGGAGTGCAGCGGCTTCTCGTTAAACTTGGTGCCCAGGAGAGGACTCGAACCTCCACGATGTTACTCGCTAGTACCTGAAACTAGTGCG
>NZ_MWOM01000395.1:0-216 GCF_012931925.1 Acidovorax sp. SRB_24 | reverse complement strand
CGTCAGCATGTTCGACAAGCTGCAGCAGGCCAACCGCCTCAACGACAACGGCTCCTGGCCCTATTTGCGCAGCCACCCGCTGACCACGCAGCGCATCGCCGACATGCACGCGCGCCAGCCGCCGGGCAGCAGCACGGCGGCGCCCGCGCCGACGCTCGAGCACGCGATGGTGGCGGCGCGCGCGCGCGTGCTCTCCCGACCCGGCACCGATGTGCT
>NZ_MWOM01000264.1:0-405 GCF_012931925.1 Acidovorax sp. SRB_24 | reverse complement strand
TACCAGCAGCTGATGGTGCTGCGGCGCATGGCGCAGCAGTTCGCGCTGCCCATCGACATCGTGGCGGGCGCGACGCAGCGCGCCGCCGACGGCCTGGCGCTGAGCTCGCGCAACGGCTACCTGAGTGAGGCCGAGCGCGCCGAAGCCATCCAGCTGCCGCTGGCGCTGCGCGCCCTTGCGCGCGAGGCCGCCTCGGCCGCGCACTCCCTGCCCGCGCAGTTGCCGGCGCTGGAGGCGCGCGCCCTGGCCGCGCTGTCTGCGCGCGGCTGGCAGCCCGACTACCTGGCCGTGCGCCGGCGCAGCGACCTGCAGCCGCCGCAGGCCGGCGACGCCGCCGGCAGCCTGGTGGTGCTGGGCGCGGCGCGCCTGGGCCGCACGCGGCTGATCGACAACTTCGAGGTCTGA
>NZ_MWOM01000155.1:0-896 GCF_012931925.1 Acidovorax sp. SRB_24 | reverse complement strand
GGGCAATGTGCTGCCCATGACCGCGGTGGTGGGACAGCTCTACATCGATTCGCCCACGCGCGTGTGCAATGCCTACCTGCTCAGCGACCAGGAGCGGCTGGGGCATTGGCTGGTGGCTGTGGCGGTGCTGCTGGCTGTGGCTTGGTTGGCGCAGGTGGCATGGCGTGTGGCGGACGACAGCGCTGCGGCCGAGCCCGCGGCCGCCGGGCCGCCTGCACCGCCTGCCGCCTGAAGCCGGCGAGCGTGCCACGCCGCGCCATCGCGCGCTGTGCGCTACATAAAACATAGCTAATGGCGCTTGACTGGCAAGCGCCAGAGGCATTTTTCGCTTGAAATTCAGCCGGCTGCGGGCACGCTGGCCTGCATGGCACAGATGGCGGCCATGAAATCTATCGAGAAAGCCAGGGCACGCCACCGGGAGAAGCGCAATGCCTGCCGTGGCGCTGCCGCCGTGGGGTGGTGCAGATTCAGCGCGGCGCGTGCGCCCGGCGCCGCGCGTCGCCTGGGCGTCAGGCCACGCTGCGCAGGCGCTGCGTTGCAGCGGCCGGGTGCATGCGGCCAAACAGGTCCTTGGGGTCGCCGCCGGCAGGCACGAGCGCGATGTCGCGGCCCACGCCGCGCTCGTGCGCGAGCCGGTGCAGCACCTGCAGGGCCGAGAAATCCTCCAGCGCAAAGCCGACCGAGTCGAACACCGTCACCTCGCTCGGGCCGCTGCGCCCCGGCGCCTGGCCCGTGAGCACGCGCCACAGCTCGGTCACCGGGTGGTCTGCCGCGAGCTGCTGGATCTCGCCCTCGGTGCGCGTCTGCGGTTCGTACTCGACAAAGATGCGCGCGCCGCGCAGCACGTCGGCGTGCAGCTCGGTCTTGCCGGGGCAGTCGCCGCCGACGGCGTTGAG
>NZ_MWOM01000389.1:0-225 GCF_012931925.1 Acidovorax sp. SRB_24 | reverse complement strand
CGGAATGATGGTGGCGCCGAGCGTGGCCATCAGGTCGGCAAAGTGCTGGTTCTGCGTGGCGCGCGCAATCTCCAGATGGAACTGGAAATCGGCGCCCACGGCATCGCGCCCCGCGTCCACGGCACCCATGAAAGCACCGAGCGCGCTGCGCATGCGAGCCAAGTCGGCGTCCGTGCGCCGCACGGCGGCGAGGGCGGCGGCTTCGGTCTCGACGCCAATGCGCAG
>NZ_MWOM01000333.1:0-281 GCF_012931925.1 Acidovorax sp. SRB_24 | reverse complement strand
CCTCGGTCAAGGCCAAGAACTGATCACACGGCCCGTAGGAGTACGGGGTGCGCCTGCGCACTCGGTACTTTCTTTGCCATGCTGCGTTCCCGCAGGTCCCCTGGGCCGACCATTACCCGTATCGACCTCACCCGCGTGTCCTGCAGGCGCCCTTGGCCTGGCCGGGGTGATCGGCACAGTGATGTGGTGGCGCGGTCCCAATCCATTTCGCAAGGGGATGCCTGAGTGCTCGTCTTCATTTTGCGAAGGCTCGTGCAAAGCCTGTTCGTTCTGTTGGCCGT
>NZ_MWOM01000332.1:0-281 GCF_012931925.1 Acidovorax sp. SRB_24 | reverse complement strand
CCTCGGTCAAGGCCAAGAACTGATCACACGGCCCGTAGGAGTACGGGGTGCGCCTGCGCACTCCGTATTTTCTTTGCCATGCTGCGTTCCCCTAGGCCCTCCGGGCCGGCCTCCATCCGTATCCGCCTCACCCGCGTGTCCTGCGGGCACCCTTGGCTTGGCCGAGGTGATCGGCACAGTCCCGTTGTGGCGTGCGCCAGATTCATTTCGCAAGGGGGTGCCTGAGTGCTCGTCTTCATTTTGCGAAGGCTCGTGCAAAGCCTGTTCGTTCTGTTGGCCGT
>NZ_MWOM01000376.1:0-233 GCF_012931925.1 Acidovorax sp. SRB_24 | reverse complement strand
CGCCGACGATGATGAGCACGGTCTGCATGCGCCCCTCGCGCAGGAAGCGCAGCGCCACGCGCAACTCGAAGCCGGGCCAGACGGACATGGTGGCAGCGCCTTGCAATGGGCTCTAGCGCCCCATGGCGTTGGACATGGCAGCGCCGGCATCGCCCGCCCCCGCGCCGCTGGCGCGCACAGTGGTGGCGGGCGCGGCAGCGCCCGGTGCCCAGGCCACGGGCCGCGGGCGCACG
>NZ_MWOM01000269.1:0-388 GCF_012931925.1 Acidovorax sp. SRB_24 | reverse complement strand
AGATGTTCAGTGACCGGTAGTGGTGGCAGCGGCCATAGCCGCGCCAAGTCTGAATGTAGGCAGCCAGTGAATTCACGGTATGTGCCATATAGGGGTCACAGGCATGCGCTGGTTCGATCAACTCGAACCTTCACTCGGAGTGGGCTGCGGAGATTAGTGAATGCAGCAATGCAGTTCACAGTAACAACGCCGGGAGCCGCCTCTCGACCTCATTGCCGGCACCGGGGTTGACTCGCGACTTTTCGGCCGCGAGAGTGCCATTTTTGGCACGACAAAGTGCTACAGCATCTTCACGAAATCAGGCACGGCCGCAAACAGGTCCGCTTCGAGCCCGTAGTCGGCCACCGAGAAGATCGGCGCCTCGGGGTCCTTGTTGATCGCCACGATC
>NZ_MWOM01000210.1:0-578 GCF_012931925.1 Acidovorax sp. SRB_24 | reverse complement strand
GACCAGGCCCAGCACCTGGCCAGCGTCGTTGCCGCGTTCAATGTGGGCGCGCAAGCCCCGGTCGTGGCCCGTGCCGTGCGCGCAGCGCCTGCGCGCGCGCCGCTGCCAAAGCCTGCGCCGGCACCCGCCGCGAAGGTGGCGGCTGCGCCCGTCGCGAAAGTGGCTGCGACTTCTGCCGGGCGGCCTGCCGCCGCGCGCGCCAACGCCCCGGCGCCGCGCATTGCGGCGCCTGCACCGCAGCCGGCCAAGGCCGGCGCGGACGACGACTGGGAAAGCTTCTGATCCCGCGCCGGTGAGGGCGCTGCAGCGGCAGCACCCACTCACAATTCCATAGCTACCAGCCCTTGCTGCACAAGGGCTGGTAGCTATTTTCTTTGCAAGACCAAAATTAGGTCTGCGCGCCCTCGACCAGGAACTGCACCTTGCGCTCGCCCCGCCACTCGTTCACGTCGAGCCGGAAGGCCAGCAGCACGCGGCCGGGCAGCGGATCGGTGTGGCCGAACCAGATGCCGTCGACCGGAGCGCCCTGGTGCAGCAGCTTGAGTGAGAGGTGGTTGCGGCCTTCGCCCACCAGGCGC
>NZ_MWOM01000231.1:0-494 GCF_012931925.1 Acidovorax sp. SRB_24 | reverse complement strand
ACCTGGTTGGGGTAGTCGGAGCGCCCCGTGGCCATGATGGCGTCGCTGCGCACTGCCTTGACGTCTTCGGGCTGGATTTCGGGGTTGGGGTTGGCGAGCGCAAAGATCAGCGGGCTGGCCGCCATCTTGCGCACCATGTCCTGCTTGAGCACGCCGCCGGCCGACAGGCCCAGGAACACGTCCGCGCCCTCGATCGCTTCGTTCAGGGTGCGCTGCTCGGTGGGCTGGGCAAACCGGGCCTTGTCCTCGTCCATCAGCTCGGTGCGGCCGGTGTAGACCAGGCCGGCAATGTCCGTCACCCAGATGTTCTCGCGCGGCAGGCCCAGCTTGACCAGCAGGCCGAGGCAGGCCAACGCCGCGGCGCCCGCGCCCGAAGCGACCAGCTTGACCTGCCGGATGTCCTTGCCCGCCACCTTCAGGCCGTTGAGGATGGCTGCGCCGACCACAATGGCGGTGCCATGCTGGTCGTCGTGGAAGACCGGGATCTTCATGCG
>NZ_MWOM01000375.1:0-238 GCF_012931925.1 Acidovorax sp. SRB_24 | reverse complement strand
CCAGATCAAGGGCCTGAACCAGGCCGTGCGCAATGCCAACGACGGCATCTCGCTGGCGCAAACGGCGGAAGGCGCGCTCAAGAGCTCGGGCGACATCCTGCAGCGCGTGCGTGAACTCGCCGTGCAATCTGCCAACGCCACCAACTCGGCCTCCGACCGCCAGGCCCTGAACTCTGAAGTCAACCAGCTCACCTCCGAGCTGGACCGCATCGCCAAGACCACCGACTTCAACGGCCGC
>NZ_MWOM01000319.1:0-293 GCF_012931925.1 Acidovorax sp. SRB_24 | reverse complement strand
CTGGACACCAACATCGTGCTCGACCTGCTGGTGTTTGGCGACCCGGCCGTGGCCCCGGTGCGCACCCTGCTGGGCGCGGGTCAGCTGCGCTGGCTGGCCACCGGCGCCATGCGCGAGGAACTGGCGCGCGTGCTGGCGTACCCGCACATCGTGCCGCGGCTGGCGTTTTACGGCCTGAGCGCGGCCTCGGTGGTGCAAGCCTTCGATGCGCAGGTGCAGCTGGCGCCGGCGGCGCCGCGCGTGCCCCCCGCCTGCCGCGATGCCGACGACCAGAAATTCCTCGACCTGGCGGC
>NZ_MWOM01000373.1:0-238 GCF_012931925.1 Acidovorax sp. SRB_24 | reverse complement strand
GCATCTCTGACTGAAAGGTGTTTCCGTGAACAAGCGCTCCCTCCTGCAATCCGCCCTCGCACTCGCTCTGGCCGCCGGTTTCGCCACCGGCGCCGGGGCCCAGGACAAGACCCTGAAAATCGGCGTGACGGCCGGCCCGCACGCCCAGATCTTCGAGCAGGTCAAGAAAGTGGCCGCCAAGGACGGCCTGAAGATCCAGGTGGTGGAGTTCAGCGACTATGTGCAGCCCAACGCCGCG
>NZ_MWOM01000263.1:0-405 GCF_012931925.1 Acidovorax sp. SRB_24 | reverse complement strand
TACCAGCAGCTGATGGTGCTGCGGCGCATGGCGCAGCAGTTCGCGCTGCCCATCGACATCGTGACGGGCGCCACCCAGCGCGCCGCCGACGGCCTGGCGCTGAGCTCGCGCAACGGCTACCTGAGCGAGGCCGAGCGCGCCGAAGCCATCCAGCTGCCGCTGGCGCTGCGCGCCCTGGCGCGCGAGGCTGCCGCTGCCGCGCATGCCCTGCCCGCGCAGTTGCCGGCGCTGGAAGAGCGCGCCATGGCCGCGCTGGCTGCGCGCGGCTGGCAGCCGGACTACCTGGCCGTGCGCCGGCGCAGCGACCTGCAGCCGCCGCAGGCCGGCGACGCCGCAGGCAGTCTGGTGGTGCTGGGCGCGGCGCGCCTGGGCCGCACGCGGCTGATCGACAACTTCGAGGTCTGA
>NZ_MWOM01000187.1:0-664 GCF_012931925.1 Acidovorax sp. SRB_24 | reverse complement strand
ACCTGCGCCTGAACGAGCCGCGCTACGTGACGCTGCCCAACATCATGAAGGCCAAGAAAAAGCCGCTCGAGACGCTCAAGCCCGAGGACCTGGGCGTGGACGTCGCGCCGCGCCTGAAGACCTTGAAAGTGGCCGAGCCTGCCAAGCGCGGCGCCGGCATCAAGGTGGCCGATGTGGCCGCGCTGGTCGACAAACTCAGGAACGAAGCGAAGGTAATTTGAAGCCTTGCGGGACAGACCTTCAGCTCTGTCCCCAACCGATCAAGTTTTTTGGAACAAAAAATGACCGTACTCGTTATTGCTGAACACGACAACGCCAGCGTCAAGGGCGCCACGCTGAACACCGTCACGGCCGCCGCGGCCTGCGGCGGCGACGTGCATGTGCTCGTCGCGGGCCACAACGCGGCAGCGGCCGCACAGGCCGCGGCCCAGATCGCGGGCGTCGCCAAGGTGCTGCACGCCGACGCTGCGGGGCTCGAGCACGGCCTGGCCGAGAACGTCGCCGCGCAGGTGCTCGCGATCGCCCAGAACTACAGCCATATCCTGTTTCCGGCGACCGCCAGCGGCAAGAACGCCGCGCCGCGCGTCGCTGCCAAGCTCGACGTCGCGCAGATCAGCGACATCACCCGGGTCGTCTCTGCCGACACGTTCGAGCGCCCGATCTA
>NZ_MWOM01000378.1:0-232 GCF_012931925.1 Acidovorax sp. SRB_24 | reverse complement strand
GTTGGCCGCATAGTCGCCGTCCATGAAGCAATAGCTGCCGGCCTGGAGCTCGGTATAGACGCCCGACGCGGCTTCCAGCTCAAACGTCCCCGTCCCGGCGCCGGAGACGATCCCGCAGGGAATGCGCGCCCGGCTCAGTCCTTCGACGGTTCGTTCGCAAGCGGCAATAGCCTTGCCGATGGCCTCGCGCCGCTCGACTGCACTGCGCAAGTGCTGCGCTGCGCCGTGATAG
>NZ_MWOM01000347.1:0-264 GCF_012931925.1 Acidovorax sp. SRB_24 | reverse complement strand
CGTGCCAGGCACGATCTCGTTGCCCTGAAAAGTCTCGTCGCGCAAAAACGCTTTTTGCCGGGCATTGAGGCGGGGCGCCTCGTAGCCCAGCCATTCGGCGTTTTGCCGGACCCAGTCGCCCGTGCCGCTCAGCCACTCGTTGGCCGCCAGAAAAAATCCGCCCGTGCCGCAGGACGGGTCGGCAATGGTCTTGAGCGGCTCGGGCCGCATGCAGGCCACCATGGCCTGGATGAGCGCGCGCGGCGTGAAGTACTGGCCCGCACC
>NZ_MWOM01000279.1:0-372 GCF_012931925.1 Acidovorax sp. SRB_24 | reverse complement strand
ACAAGGCCGATCTGTCGGCGTTCTTGTTCGAGCCCAGCTTTCAGCAGCTGGTAGGTCCGTCCAGCCGCTGTCGCAGCGCCTGTTCAATGCGCGGCTAGAGCTGATCGACCTGCTGGACCAGCGCCAACAAGCCAACGGAGTCGCCGAAGAGGCGCTGCAATCGCCCGTGCTGAGCGAGGCCGTCATTCGCCGCGATACCGCAGCGCTGCTGCACAGCATGGTGGCGGGCATGTCGCTCGACAACTTTGTGGTGCGCCCGCAGCGCCGCTGGGTGGAGACCTGGGCGCAAATTGACGCATGGAAGCGCCCCACGGCCGAACAACTGAGCGAGGTGTCCACGCACCTGTCGGGCCTGCCCACGGCGGTGCGCGA
>NZ_MWOM01000289.1:0-344 GCF_012931925.1 Acidovorax sp. SRB_24 | reverse complement strand
AAGCCGGGCGCAGGGCCCCGGCGCCCAAAGAAACCGACTCAGCGCGCCGGAGTCTGTGGACCGCTGGAGCCTTCAGGCGCCTGGCGCGCATCGGCCGGAGCAAGCGGCGCGCCCGCCGCGCCGGGCACCGTGGCGTCGGAAGCCGGGGTGCCACCGCCGGACCCCGCTGCGGCCTCCGTGCGGGCACCGGCCGCGGCATCGGAGGCCGCGGGCGCAGCCGGCATGCCGGCAGGGGCGCTGGTGCTCGGGGTGGGCGCGGCAGGGGCCGCGCTGCGCTGCGTGTCCGCAAAGCCGCTGCGCAGCTCGTGCGACACCACCAGGTTGAAGCCGATGGCCGTCAGCAG
>NZ_MWOM01000408.1:0-201 GCF_012931925.1 Acidovorax sp. SRB_24 | reverse complement strand
CTTAAAGCTCCTGATCGGGTCATACGGAAGATTGGCTCGAGTCGCCGCCACCGTCGTAAACGTCGTGGACAGCAGAACAAGCGTGTAGCCATCGGGGGTTGACTTGGCCACCAAAGAGTTCGCAATAATCCCTCCCGCTGAGGGCTTGTTGTCGATCACAACGGGCTGACCCAATGTTTCATGCAGGCGCTTTCCGATGGT
>NZ_MWOM01000135.1:0-2553 GCF_012931925.1 Acidovorax sp. SRB_24 | reverse complement strand
TGCAGAGTTCTCGAGGTCGTCATGGCTGCCCTTTCCAGGTCACCCCGTCACGCACTTGGGCTCATTTCCCCAGCGATTTCAACGCCAGCCGGATGCCCTCGCTCACGCCCACGTCGGGCGGCAGCGCCTTGAGCGCGGCCGCTGCTTCCTTGTCGTTGTACCCCAGCGCCAGCAGCGCCTGCAAGATATCGGCCTGCGCCTCGGTGCTCGCATGGGCATGCGCGCTGCCCATGTCGGCGCCGAGCTTGCCCTTGAGTTCGAGCAGCAGCCGCTCGGCGGTCTTCTTGCCGATGCCCGGCACCTTCACCAGGCGGCCCGCCTCCTGCAGCGTGATGGCCTGGGCCAGGTCGGCCACGCCCATGCCGCTGAGGATGCCCAGCGCCGTGCGCGGGCCGACCCCCGCGACCTTGATCAGCTCGCGGAACGTGGCGCGCTCGGGCGCGCTGCCAAAGCCGTAGAGCAGCTGTGCGTCCTCGCGCACGATGAACTGGGTCAGCAGGCTGACGCGCTCGCCGGCGGCCGGCAGGTTGTAGAAGGTGCTCATCGGCACCTGCACTTCATAGCCCACGCCAGCGCAGTCCACCAGCACCTCGGGCGGGTTCTTCTCCAGCAGGGTGCCGGTCAATTTGCCTATCATTGCAGTCCTTTGCCGCCGGTTGGCAGCCATCGTCCGGAATTATCAGCTTGATCCTGCGCCACACCTTCACCCCCCACAACAACACGCGCCTGGCGCACCTGTGCGGCCCCGCCGACAGCCACCTGCGCACCATCGAGGCGGCGCTGCAGGTGGGCATTGCGCACCGGCACGAGCAGTTCAAGGTGGACGGCCCCAAGGCGCGCGCCACGCAGGCGATGGAGGTGCTGCAGGCGGTCTACGAAATGGCCGATCGCCCGATCAGCGAGGACCACCTGCAGCTGATGCTGGCCGGCGACAGCAGCATGAGCGACGCCGACGCCACGGCCACCGCGCTGGTCACGCGCCGCGCCGACCTGCGCGCGCGCACGCCCACGCAGGCCCAGTACCTCGAGAACATCGCCACGCACGACATCACCTTCGGCATCGGCCCGGCCGGCACTGGCAAGACCTACCTGGCCGTGGCCTGCGCGGTCGATGCGCTCGAGCGCAACGCCGTGCAGCGCATCGTGCTCACGCGCCCGGCCGTCGAGGCCGGCGAGCGCCTGGGCTTCCTGCCCGGCGACCTGGCGCAGAAGGTCGACCCTTACCTGCGCCCGCTGTACGACGCGCTCTACGAGCTCATGGGCTACGACAAGGTGATGAAGGCCTTCGAGCGCAACGCGCTCGAGATCGCGCCGCTGGCCTTCATGCGCGGGCGCACGCTGAACAACGCCTTCGTCATCCTCGACGAGGCGCAGAACACCACGCCCGAGCAGATGAAGATGTTCCTCACGCGCATCGGCTTTGGCGCGCGCGCCGTGGTGACCGGCGACGTCAGCCAGATCGACTTACCGAAGGGCGCCCTGAGCGGCCTGATCGAGGCCGAGCGCGTCTTGAAGCGTGTCAAGGGCATCGCCGTCACGCGCTTCACCAGCGCCGATGTGGTGCGCCACCCGCTGGTCGCGCGCATCGTCGATGCCTACGACGCCGCCGGGCGCTCCAGCGTGGTGCGCAAGCGCAGCACCGACTGAGACAACCCCTTATTTCATAGCTGAACGCGCTTGCTGGATAAGCGTTTGAGGCCAAAAACACCCCCGACCATGCCCTTGCCCGACCTCACGCTGTCCCTGCAGTTCGCACGCTTTGACGGGGCCGCCGGACACCGCGCCGCCCTGCCGCGCCACAAGGTGGCGCGCTGGATCCGCCACGCGCTGGCGCTGGACGCCGAAATCACCGTGCGCATCGTCGGCGCCGAGGAAGGCCAGCAGCTCAACCGCGACTACCGCCACAAGGACTACGCCACCAACGTGCTGACCTTCGACTACGCGCAGGAGCCCGTGGTGGTGGCCGACCTGGTGCTGTGCGCCCCCGTGGTGGCGCGCGAAGCGGAGGAACAGAACAAGTCCCTCGAAGAACACTACGCGCACCTGCTGGTGCACGGCGCGCTGCACGCCCAAGGCTGGGACCACGAGACCAGCGCCGTCGACGCCGACGAGATGGAGGCCTACGAGACGGCCATCCTGCAGGAACTGGGTTTTGCCGACCCTTACGCCAAATAGGCTGGAAACGCTGGCTGGACGGACGCTGGAAGCTATGGTTTTGTGACCCACATGGGGCAACTCGGCCCCACTTGAATGCCCGCAGCCGATGGCGCGGGCATTGTGATTGCCACGGCGCCGGCCTCCCGGCCGGCCCGGGGTCTTGCGTGCCGCGCAGGGCCTTGCGCCAGACGCCGCCGCAGCCACGCACTGAAGCGCACCGGCCCGGCCATTGCGGCCGCGCCCGCAAAGCAATCCAACCTTTCTTGCATGCAATCGACTCTTTTTTTGGCGCAATTTGTACCTAAGATCGCCGCAATGACCGGGGACACACCCCGACCTTGAAGGAGACACGTTGGATACCGCCCTGCTGCTCACCGCCGCGTTCGTCGCTGGCGC
>NZ_MWOM01000267.1:0-390 GCF_012931925.1 Acidovorax sp. SRB_24 | reverse complement strand
CAGGTGTCCACCATGTCCTCGCACACCTGTCCACCATGTCTGCGGTCCATACACGTCGCCAAAGAAACGTAACCAAAAGAAAGGCGACCCGAAGTCTGCGACCCCTGCGCTTGCGCTACGGGGCACCCTGCGGTGCTCGCTGCCGGCGGGGTCCGCGTGAACTCGCTTCGCTCAGACAGCACGCGGCCCTTGTCCGCCTGCAGCTGCGCTCCTCGGCGCAGCCCCACGGGCTTCGGAAGCAAGAACATCCATGCGGGCCATCGCTGCGCTCGGCCCCACCTGCGCGCGCTTTGCGCTGCGCCCCAGGCCGAGCGAAGCAAAGGCCCGGTGGTTGTTGGGCTGCCGGTCTCACGCCCCTCTGTATGCGCCGAGGAGCGCAGGGCTGGGCGG
>NZ_MWOM01000189.1:0-655 GCF_012931925.1 Acidovorax sp. SRB_24 | reverse complement strand
CCAGAAGGCGCAGATCGGCTTCCAGGCCACGCTGCACGTGCGCAACCGCATGGTGCAGGCCTATACCGACATCATGAACATGCAGGTGTAGGGCCCGGCACCTGCCGGGCGCCACGCTATCACCCTGGATGGCGGAGGCATCCTGGCTTGGCCGAGCCGCCCGGCCCGGCGCAGCGCCAGAGCTCTTACTATTTAATGGATAGCTAGCAGCGCTTGCTGCATAAGCGCTACAGCCCGATTTCACTCACATTCCAGACCACGGCATTGCTCCCGGCCCGGGTGCGCGGTCCTGCGCAGGACCAACGCCTCATTACTACCAAGTTAATAGCACTCAGCGCTTTCCAGGCAAGCGCCAGAGCCCGATTTCATCCCAATTTTCGCTTTCCAGCCCAGCCCCGTGGCAGGGCGGGCTTCGCCGTCGCATACGGATGTGCATCCCATTGGATAACTAGGCGGGGAGCCGAAGACAGTGCTTTAGCACGGCGAGGCGAGCCAACGACGTTAGCCGGTTGAAGGCACATCCGTATCAGTGCATCACCTGCGGCTGGCCCTCGAACATGTGCTCGAACTGCGCCATCCACGGCTCGGCCAAGCAGCGGATCTGGGCGTCGTTGCGCAGGATGCGCTGCATGATCACGGTCTTTTCCTTGCGGTG
>NZ_MWOM01000255.1:0-429 GCF_012931925.1 Acidovorax sp. SRB_24 | reverse complement strand
GCGCCGTGTGCGAATGCACCTCGTTGAAGTGTTCGAAGGCCGCAGCCATCTGCGCCATCGCCGTTCTCGCGTCGGCCAGGTCCATGCGTGCTACGTAGTCGCGCTTGAACGTGTTGACGAAGCTATCGGCCATGCCGTTGCTCTGCGGGCTGCACACCGGCGTGTTCACGGGCTTGAGGCCCAGCTGCCGGGCGATCTGCCGCGTCTCGGCCGCGATGCAGGCGCCTCCGTTGCCCGAGAGGAACTCCAATGTGTGGGTGCCGGGCACACCCTCGACACTGCCGAAGCGCTTCTCCACAGCCTCGATGAGCATCTCGCGCACCGGCTCGCCCGGCAACCCCTTGCCCTCCCACGCCCGGTACGCCACGATCTCGCGGTCGCAGCAGTCTTTCGTGAACGTCGCTGTGACGGTCTGGCCCGAGTCGCATT
>NZ_MWOM01000331.1:0-281 GCF_012931925.1 Acidovorax sp. SRB_24 | reverse complement strand
GCGGCGTGATCACTTCGTCGAACTTTTCCTTGCTGCCGAGCGCCCGCCCGCCCGAGACGATGACGCGCGCGGCCGTGAGCTCGGGGCGGTCGCTCTGGGCGATCTCGCTGCCGACAAAGCGGCTTTGGCCCGCGTCCGCGGTGGCCGCGGCGGTCTCCACGGGCGCGCTGCCGCCGGTGGCCTGCGCCGCGTCAAAGCCCGTCGTGCGCACGGTGAGCACCTTGACGGCGTCGCTGCTTTGCACGGTGGCGATCGCGTTGCCCGCGTAGATCGGGCGCTCG
>NZ_MWOM01000168.1:0-773 GCF_012931925.1 Acidovorax sp. SRB_24 | reverse complement strand
ATACCTGCAGTACCTGTATTCCGACGAAGGCCAGGAGATTGCGGGCAAGAACTTCTACCGCCCGACCTCGGAGAAGGCCAAGGCCAAGTTCGCGCGCCAGTTTCCCCAGCTCGCGCTGTTCACGATCGACCAGGCCTTCGGCGGCTGGGCCAAGGCCGACAAGGCGCACTTTGTCGACGGCGCGAGCTTTGACCAGATCTACACGCGCAAGTGAGCCGCGGTGCGTGGTCGCGGACGCGCTTTCAGGAGCCGACATGCCTTTTCCACCCCCTCTGCCCCGGTCCACCCCGTCCGGGCGTGTGCTGGCCACCACCGCCGCTGCCTGGGGCTGCGCCTGCGGCGGGCGACCCGTTCGAGTGCCTGGAGTCCGGCCGCGGGTGCGCACGTGCGCCGCGAAAGGCGGGCGGCTGCCGAGGGTCCAGGCACAGGCCGGACCGCGGCCTGTTTGGCATGAAATGTGCCTCAAACGCTGATGGATCCTGCGCATGATGCTATGAAAAATAGATTTGCGGACGCAATGCACGGCCCCTCGTCGCACGGCGCGGCCCGGCGTGCGCTGCCGGCGCCCAGCGGGCGGAAGGGGTGGCCCGCTGCCCCACGCCCGCGCGGAGTTCAGGCCAGCGCACGAGGGTTTTCCCGGCCATATAAACTTTGCGTCTTACCAATTGACTTTTCAATCGTTGGACTTTCACCCGTCCACCGTACAGTCACCCCTTTGTTTGCCCACAGGCTTCCGCAGCGCAGCATGCGTGCGGTGGCCCTTTTTTTTCCAT
>NZ_MWOM01000134.1:0-2563 GCF_012931925.1 Acidovorax sp. SRB_24 | reverse complement strand
GCCG
The DNA here is from genome assembly GCF_012931925.1 of Acidovorax sp. SRB_24. Lineage (NCBI taxonomy): Bacteria > Pseudomonadati > Pseudomonadota > Betaproteobacteria > Burkholderiales > Comamonadaceae > Acidovorax > Acidovorax sp. SRB_24. The sequence goes on along the minus strand of NZ_MWOM01000134.1, from coordinate 2,559 downwards.
AAGGCGCGCACGGCGTCCGCCTGGGCCTGCGCGTGCGCGATCTGCCGGCCGGCGCCGTGCTGCGCTTCTACGGCCAGGCCGGCGCGCAGGTGTTCGAGGTGTCGGGCGACGAGGTGCTGCGCACCCTGGCGCGCAACCGGCAGGCCGGCGAGGAGGGCGAGGCCGCGCGCACTTACTGGAGTCCCGATTTTGGCGGCGCCGAAACCACGCTGGAGCTGGAACTGCCGGCCGGTGCCGACCTGGACCGGCTGGACCTGGCCGTGCCCACGCTCTCGCATTTTTTCGTCGCCCCCGATCAGGTGGCCAACCCCTCTCTGGCCAAGGTGGGTGAAGCGGGCAGCTGCAACGTCGACGTCACCTGCCGGCCCGAATACAGCGCCGAGAGCCGCTCGGTCGCCCGCATGCTGTTCATGGAAGCCGATGGCCGCGCCTTTTTGTGCACGGGCACGCTGCTCAACGACGCGAACTTCAGCGCCACGCCGTATTTCCTCTCGGCGCACCACTGCATCTCGACGCAGGCCGCCGCGTCTTCGCTGTCCACCGACTGGTTCTACCGTGCCTCGGCATGCAACAGCGGCCAGCCCTACGCCGGCACGCAGCGCCTGCATGGCGGCGCGGCCCTGCTCTACGCCGAAGCCGCCACCGACACCGCCTTCATGCGCCTGAACGCACCGCCGCCCGCGGGCATCGTGTTTGCGGGCTCGTACTTTGGCGCCGTGGGCGCGGGCGCCGCCGTGGCGAGCATCCACCACCCCGAGGGCGACCTGCAAAAGCTCAACGAAGGCGCGGTGCGGCGGTTCGAGAACTGCACGCTCGAGGCCTGCACGGCCAGCACGCCGCAGACCGGGCGCTTCCTGACCGTGGGCTGGAGCACCGGCACCACCGAGGGCGGCAGCAGCGGCGCGGGCCTGTTCCTGCCCATCGGCCCCCGGCGCTACATCGCGGGCCAGCTGCTGGGCGGCGTCGCCAGCTGCCAGAACCCCGGCGGCGACGAGCGCTTCGGCCGCTTTGACCTGGCGTTCCACGCCGCCCTCAAAACCTGGCTGAAGCCCGACGCGGCCAGCCCGACCCCCCCTTGAACCCGAAGGACCACGGCCCGCACGGGCCCCGCATGGCATGAGCATTCAGACCGACGATTTCGCCCCCGCGCCGCACAAGCGCATGATTTCCGCCGTTCCGGCGTCGCCCCAGGAAGAAGCCATCGAGCGCGCGCTGCGCCCCAAGCTGCTCGATGAATACGTCGGCCAGGCCAAAGCGCGCGAGCAACTTGAAATCTTCATCGGCGCGGCCAAGAAACGCGGCGAGGCGCTCGACCACGTGCTGCTGTTTGGCCCGCCCGGCCTGGGCAAGACCACGCTCTCCCACATCATTGCCGCCGAACTGGGCGTGAACCTGCGCCAGACCAGCGGCCCGGTGCTCGAAAAGCCCAAGGACCTGGCGGCGCTGCTGACCAACCTCGAAGCCAACGATGTGCTGTTCATCGACGAGATCCACCGCCTGAGCCCCGTGGTCGAGGAAATCCTCTACCCCGCGCTCGAGGACTACCAGATCGACATCATGATCGGCGAGGGGCCGGCGGCGCGCTCGATCAAGCTCGACCTGCAGCCCTTCACGCTGGTGGGTGCCACGACGCGCGCCGGCATGCTCACCAACCCGCTGCGCGACCGCTTCGGCATCGTCGCGCGGCTCGAGTTCTATACGCCCGACGAGCTGGCGCGCATCGTCCGGCGCAGCGCCGGCCTGCTGGGCACGCCCATGGACGAAGAAGGCGGCTTCGAGCTGGCGCGCCGCTCGCGCGGCACGCCGCGCATCGCCAACCGGCTGCTGCGCCGGGTGCGCGACTACGCCGAGGTCAAGGGCTCGGGGCGCATCACGCTCGACATCGCCAACCGCGCGCTGGCCATGCTCGACGTCGATCCGCAGGGCTTCGACGTGATGGACCGCAAGCTGCTCGAAGCGCTGATCCACCGCTTCGACGGCGGGCCCGTGGGGCTGGACAACATCGCCGCCAGCATTGGCGAAGAGGCCGGAACCATCGAGGACGTGATCGAGCCCTACCTGATCCAGCAGGGCTATCTGCAGCGCACGCCGCGCGGGCGCATCGCCACGCTGGCCGCCTACCGCCACCTGGGCGTGGCGCCGCCGCAGGCAAGCGGCGCAGTGTTCGACGCGGGCGCGCTGCCGTGATGCGGCGCCGGTGGGCACTGTGGCTGCCGGCGGCAGCGCTGGTGCTGGCCGGCCTCGCGGTGGCGGGCGCGGTGTGGCTGCGGGGCCCCGCCGTGGAGGTGGTGGAAGTGCGGCGCGCGCCCCTGGTGCGCACGCTGCAGTTTTCGGCGCGCGTGGCCACGCTCTCGCGCGTGGACGTGGGCAGCACCCTCACGGGCCGCGTGGCCCAGGTGCTGGTGACCGAAGGCGCGGCGGTGCGCGCCGGCGACACGCTGGTGCAACTCGAAGACAGCGAATGGCGCGCCGCGCTGGCGCAGGCCGAGGCGGCAGAGCATCAGGCGCGCGCGCACCTGGCCGGCCTGCGCGGCAGCGGGCGTGCGACGTCGCAGGCGG
>NZ_MWOM01000188.1:0-659 GCF_012931925.1 Acidovorax sp. SRB_24 | reverse complement strand
GAACGTGGTGAACGTGCCGAGCGCGGTGAGCGCAGCGAACAGCGCGCCGACGCACCGGCGGCCGCCGACAGCATGCCGGCCGCAGCGGTGGGCATCGACGCCGCAGACGACCAGGCCACGGCCCCTGCCGAGCCGCCACGCCGCAGCTACTTTGCGCCGGCCCCGGCCGCTGTACCGGCCGCGCCTCAGCCCGTGGTGGCGCCCGAAGCCGCGCCCGTGCCAGCACCCGCCGCTGTAGTGGCGGCGCCAGCCCCGGCCGCTCTCGCTGCCGTGGCAGCGCCCGTGGTGCCCGCCGCCGCGGCCCCGGTGGCCCCTGCATTGGCCGCTCCCGCAGCGCAACCGGCCCCGGTGGCCGCAGCGGTCCCGGCCGAGGCGGCCGTGGCACCGGTGCAGGACTTTGTCCTGCCCGTGGAACAGCTGCACCAGGTGGCGCAGGGCTCGGGTCTGCAGTGGGTCAACTCCGACGCCGACAAGATCGCTGCCGTGCAGGCTGCTATCGCCGCCGAGCCGCGCCCCATCCATGTGCCGCGCGAACGCGCACCGGCCGTGCAGCCCGACGAGGGACCGCTGGTGCTGGTGGAAACACGCCGCGACCTGAGCGCAATGGAGCTGCCCTTCGAGCAATCGAACAAGCCCTGAGACCCCTAGCCTTGGCCCCT
>NZ_MWOM01000351.1:0-261 GCF_012931925.1 Acidovorax sp. SRB_24 | reverse complement strand
CAGGCCGTGGGCGTGCGCGCTGTCTCGGGCGCGGGGGCCCGCATCTACCGCTCGGCCAGCTGATTCCAATGGAATAAGGCAGCGGCTGCAGGCCGCAATGCGGCCCTTCTTCGGATGAATGAACGCCCTCAGTGGCTGCGCATCTTGGCGCGCAGCCGCGCAATCGACTGGCTGTGCAACTGGCACACACGCGACTCGGTCACGCCCAGCACCGCGGCGATTTCCTTGAGGTTCATGTCCTGCTCGTAGTACATGCCCATG
>NZ_MWOM01000215.1:0-558 GCF_012931925.1 Acidovorax sp. SRB_24 | reverse complement strand
GCCCAGGCGCGTGAGCGTGGTCGTCAGGCGCGAGACGGTGGACTTGGGCAGCTGGCAGCGCTGGGCGATCTCCTGGTTGCCAAGCACCTTGTCGCCCGAGCGAAAGCACGACAGCACTTCGAGCCCACGCGCCAGCGCCGCCACGAAGTGGCGGTCTTCAGGAGCGCGCGGGGCCGCGGAGCGGGAAGGGGGGTGTGCAGGCATGGCGAGCATTATCGCGATGCCCCGCCCGGGGCGCGCCGCACTGCGCCGGGCGCCGCAGTCGGCCAGCCGACAAAGGTTTCTGCGCCTCGATCAGGGGGCACCGTCACAGGCCCGCATTGGCCAGCAGGGTGTTGAACTCAGCCGTGCACCAACGGTGCTGCCTCGGCGCTCCGCTGCCATGAGGGCGTTCTTGGGCTTCAGGCTTTTTCGTCGCGCAGCATCTCGCGCAGCTTGAACTTCTGGATCTTTCCGGACGGTGTAGAGGGCATCGCGTCGCGCACGATCAGGCGTTCGGGGATGTACTGCAGGGCAATCTTCTGGTCTTTCAGGAACTGCACCAGGCCCGGCAGGTCG
>NZ_MWOM01000280.1:0-365 GCF_012931925.1 Acidovorax sp. SRB_24 | reverse complement strand
GATGGCCACGTTGGCGGCAATGGCGCCATAGATCGCGGCTTTGGATTCGGCCATGGCAGGGCACCGGTTGGTTTGCTATTAAACAATAGCTTCAGGCGCAGGCAGCATAAGCGCTGAGCGCCAGTTGTATGGGCATTTCGCTCTTGGCGCAGCGCCCATCCCCTTGCATCGCCTGGCCACGCACGCCCGCGGCAGCCCAGACGCGGGCTCTGCAAAGGCCTGCGGCCGGCGCGGCGGTGCCAGGGCCCAGGCGCGGCAGTGCTGGCATGGCCGGTCTCTGCAGGGCCTGCGTTTTCCGATTTAGAACGGGATGTCGTCGTCCATGTCGTCAAAACCCGAAGCCGCGCGCGGGGGCGGGGCCATGG
>NZ_MWOM01000300.1:0-319 GCF_012931925.1 Acidovorax sp. SRB_24 | reverse complement strand
CCTGGCGCCCGTGTTCGTGGGCGGTGTGACGGTGACCAACGCGACGCTGCACAACGTGTTCGAGATCCGCAAGAAAGGCGTGCGCGTGGGCGACACCGTGGTGGTGCGCCGCGCCGGCGACGTGATTCCGGAGGTCGTGGGCCGGGTGGCCTCCAGCGGGGCGGCGGGCCTGCCCGATGCCCAAGCGCTTGCGCACGGCGGCGGCGATGCCACGGCCCTGATCGCCGAACGGGCCCGTGTGCCGCGCCGGCCCTACGTCCCCAACTTCCGCATGCCCGCGCACTGCCCGGTCTGCGGCAGCGACGTGGTGCGCGAAAAG
>NZ_MWOM01000236.1:0-487 GCF_012931925.1 Acidovorax sp. SRB_24 | reverse complement strand
CAAGGACTTCGACACCGGCGGCCTGATCGGCGTGCCGATCACCATCAGCGGCAACTCGATCCCCGTGGGCCGCGTCTACAAGGCCGACATGAAGGCGCAGAAGATGGTTGCGGCCTCCGACTGGATCAAGCTGTAGGCAGCCATGCACGCGCCGCGCACCGACCTCGTCCTCGAAGTCAACAACATCGAGGTCATCTACAACAAGGTGGTGCAGGCCCTGCGCGGCCTGTCGCTGGCCGTGCCGCGCGGCCAAATCGTGGCGCTGCTGGGCAGCAACGGCGCCGGCAAGTCGACCACGCTGAAGGCGATATCCGGCCTGCTGGCGCTCGAAGATGGCGCGCTCGAAAGCGGCAGCGTGCTGTTCAACGGCAAGCCCACGGCGCAGCTGGCGCCGCAGCAGCTGGTGCGCCAAGGCCTGAGCCATGTGATGGAGGGGCGGCGCGTGTTCGAAGACCTCACGGTCGAGGAAAACCTGGTCGCCGCCACC
>NZ_MWOM01000247.1:0-450 GCF_012931925.1 Acidovorax sp. SRB_24 | reverse complement strand
CAGAAAGCCCACCATCCACACCGGGTGCGCGATCTCGTACGGCACGAACACCCGCGCCGTCGCGAGGATCAGCACGCCGACCATCAGCGACTTGGTGGCGGCGGCGCCCACATAGCCCAGCAGGACCTCGACCCAGTTGACCGGCGCGCTCAGCAACTCGTAGATCGTGCCCGACCACTTGGGCATGTAGATGCCGAAGGACGAGTTGGAAATGCTTTCGCTCAGCAACGAGAGCATGAGCAGGCCCGGGATGATGTAGGCGCCGTAGTCCACGCCGCCAATGTCGCCCATGCGCGAGCCGATGGCCGAGCCGAAGACGATGAAGTAGAGCGAGGTCGAGAGCACCGGCGCGATCAGGCTTTGCGCCCAGGTGCGAAAGGCCCGGTTCATCTCGAAGCGGTAGATGGCGCGCACGCCGTGCAGGTTGAAACCCATCATTGGGGTGCTTTC
>NZ_MWOM01000283.1:0-362 GCF_012931925.1 Acidovorax sp. SRB_24 | reverse complement strand
ATTTGGGCGGCGGCCTGCGCGGCCGCTGCCGCGTTGTGGCCGGCGACGAGCACGTGCACGTCGCCGCCGCAGGCGGCAGCAGCGGTGACGGTGTGGAGCGTGGCGCCCTTGAGGGACGCGTTGTCGTGTTCAGCAATAACGAGTACCGACATTTAGATCACCTTCGCTTCGTTCTTGAGTTTTTCCACCAGGGCAGCCACGTCGGCCACCTTGACGCCGGCGCCGCGCTTGGGCGGCTCGGTGACTTTCAAGGTCTTCAGGCGCGGAGTCACATCGACGCCGAGCTCTTCGGGCTTGACGACGTCGAGCTGCTTTTTCTTGGCCTTCATGATGTTGGGCAGCGTCACGTAGCGCGGCTCGTT
>NZ_MWOM01000407.1:0-202 GCF_012931925.1 Acidovorax sp. SRB_24 | reverse complement strand
CGGGATCGAACCGATGACCTCTTGCATGCCATGCAAGCGCTCTCCCAGCTGAGCTATACCCCCACATTTTTTGGCGCGCACCCTGCGGCGCGGCCAAATAAAAACCCTTGCACATCAAAGACCTGCAAGGGCTTTTGACTGGCGGAGTGGACGGGACTCGAACCCGCGACCCCCGGCGTGACAGGCCGGTATTCTAACCAAC
>NZ_MWOM01000409.1:0-200 GCF_012931925.1 Acidovorax sp. SRB_24 | reverse complement strand
CGCTGCTGCACAGCCCGGGCGCGCAGCAGGGCGCGGCCGACCTGGCGGGGCAGTTGCAGACCTGGGTGGCCACGCACCCGCGCGATGCCAGCGCCTGGCAGACCCTTGCCAGCGTGTGGCAGGCGCAGGGCCAGGGGCTGCGCGCCGTGCGCGCCGAGGCCGAGGCGCACGCGGCGCGCTACGACTATGCGGCGGCGGTG
>NZ_MWOM01000384.1:0-228 GCF_012931925.1 Acidovorax sp. SRB_24 | reverse complement strand
CGGCCCGAGCTGCTGCTGCGCGCGCAGGCGCTGCTGCACAGCCCCGGTGCGCAGCAGGGCGCGGGCGACCTGGCCGGGCCGCTGCAGACCTGGGTGGCAACGCACCCGCGCGATGCCAGCGCCTGGCAGACGCTCGCCGGTGTGTGGCAGGCGCAGGGCCAGGGCCTGCGCGCCGTGCGCGCCGAGGCCGAGGCGCACGCGGCGCGCTACGACTATGCGGCGGCGGTG
>NZ_MWOM01000348.1:0-263 GCF_012931925.1 Acidovorax sp. SRB_24 | reverse complement strand
GTGTCGGTTCGGCCTTCTGGGGTGTGGCGGCCGGCAGCCTTGCGCTGTTTGTGCAACAGTACGAACGTCGGTCCGCCGCGCGCTAGCTGGCCAAACACTCCCGGGCGGTAGAGCCCGCCCGCCCGTGCCATCCGTGCCCTTTGCCTGAAACTTTTTTCGCACCCCATGAAACTGCTGTTCATCGCCGATCCGCTGGAAGTCTTCCAGATCTACAAAGACACCACCTTTTCCATGATGCGCGAGGCGCAGCGCCGCGGCCACCG
>NZ_MWOM01000291.1:0-342 GCF_012931925.1 Acidovorax sp. SRB_24 | reverse complement strand
GCCGCGCGATGGCGAGTGGTACAACGTGCCGGCCCCGCTGGGCGGCAGGGCCCACACGATGCGCTATGACAATGGGGGCTACGCGCAGCAGCCCACGCCAATGCCGAAGCCGCTGATGGATTCCACCACCCAGTAAGGACGTGCCGGGCGTTCAGGCCAGGGGCCAAGCTTCGTCCTCGCCACCCCACCCGCCGGTAGCCCGCATTCCGCCCACCTCCTTTCCGCCGTTCCAGCACCCAGTGGCGCACCCGCCCCGGGGGCGTGCTGGGCGCTGTCGCGTGCGTCCATGCAAAGACAGCGCTGCGCCCGTAACATCGCCTGCGCTTGCATTTCGCCCGTATC
>NZ_MWOM01000292.1:0-341 GCF_012931925.1 Acidovorax sp. SRB_24 | reverse complement strand
AGTCGCGCCCCCCTCAGCAATGAGGGGGGCGTTTCTGCTTTGGGGCGCGAAAGATCGCAGAAATCCAGCAGTTTGGGGCGCAGGAAATAAATATATAACTGCCTGAGAATAGGCGAGAAGCCACGCCAAATGGGTAGCCAGACTAGCGCGCTGCGCTGTCCGGGGGCAAAGCCGGGCCTGCTTCGGCATAGACAGCACCATCGACAAACACCTTGAGTTCCTGGTGCCCAAACGGCTGCCAGATTTCATTGCGGGTCAGTGGAGCGGTCACGATCACAGCCACCCGATCGGTCGGTGAGGTTTGCGTGGAAAAATCCACCCGCACGTCTTCATCGGCCAAG
>NZ_MWOM01000312.1:0-308 GCF_012931925.1 Acidovorax sp. SRB_24 | reverse complement strand
CGTTCTTCAAGAAATGCGCTCATGGTGGGTAGGCTGAGGGTGTGAGAAACAGATTCCGGCGGCCGGGTGGCGCGCCTGGGCCGGCAAGTCAGGCCCTGCGGTGCACTGCCCGGGAGCGGGCAGCGCCATCGCGCTATTGTCCCGTAAAGCGCGGCCGGCGCCGGCCGGCGTGCCGCATGGCTTGATGTGCGGCAAGGAAATGGCCCCTGCGCGGGGCGCGCCCCAGGCCCCAGGCGCTAGGCGCGCTCACTGCGCCACATAGCTGCCCGACTTGCCCCCGTGCTTTTCTTCGACGCGCACGCCGTGGA
>NZ_MWOM01000272.1:0-383 GCF_012931925.1 Acidovorax sp. SRB_24 | reverse complement strand
GCTCAGACAGCACGCGTCCCTTGCCCGCCTGAAGCTGCGCTCCTCGGCGCAGCCACACGGGCTTGGAGCCCAACCTCCATACGGGCCATCGCTGCGCTCGGCCCCAACTGCGCGCCCTTTGCGCTACGCCCCGCCAGGTCGAGCGCAGCGATGGCCCGAGTGGTTGTTGGCTGTTGGGTTTTTGGGCTCCCCGCCCCTCTGGCTGCGCCGAGGCGCGCAGGGCTGGGCGGATCAGGGCCGCATGCTGTCTGAGCGCAGCGAGTTCATGCGGACCCCGCCCAGACCGAGCACCGCAGGTTGCCCCGCTCACCCAAGGGGCTAGCGGGGTCGCAGACAGTGGGGTCGCCCTTTCTTTGGTGACTTTCTTTCGGCGACGCGAAAGA
>NZ_MWOM01000369.1:0-244 GCF_012931925.1 Acidovorax sp. SRB_24 | reverse complement strand
GCTGGCTGCCGTCGGCAAAGTGCGCGGTGCGGTCTTCCACGCGCAGCAGCAGCGGCACCTCGTGGAACATGCTGGGCCAGTCGTAGCCCATGGGCGCACTGCGGTAGCTGAAGGTGACCGACTTGGCGCCGTATTTGTAGCATTGCGTGCCGATGTCCTCTGCGGAATAGCTGCTGCCCACCAGCAGCAGGTCCTTGCCCGTGAATTCACAGGCGTCGCGGAAGTCATGGGCATGCAGAACGCG
>NZ_MWOM01000402.1:0-207 GCF_012931925.1 Acidovorax sp. SRB_24 | reverse complement strand
TTGCCCGCCTGAAGCTGCGCTCCTCGGCGCAGCCACACGGGCTTCGGAAGCAAGAACATCCATACGTGCCATCGCTTCGCTCGGCCCATTTGCGCGCGCTTTGCGCTGCGCCCCAGGCCGAGCGCAGCAAAGGCCCGTGTGGCAGTTCGGCTGCCGGCCTCCCACCCCTCTGTATGCGCCGAGGGGCGCAGGGCTGGGCGGACCAGG
>NZ_MWOM01000403.1:0-206 GCF_012931925.1 Acidovorax sp. SRB_24 | reverse complement strand
TTGCCCGCCTGAAGCTGCGCTCCTCGGCGCAGCCACACGGGCTTCGGAAGCAAGAACATCCATGCGGGCCATCGCTGCGCTCGGCCCATTTGCGCGCGCTTTGCGCTGCGCCCCAGGCCGAGCGCAGCAAAGGCCCGGTGGTTGTTCGGCTGCCGGCCTCCCACCCCTCTGTATGCGCCGAGGGGCGCAGGGCTGGGCGGACCAGG
>NZ_MWOM01000355.1:0-259 GCF_012931925.1 Acidovorax sp. SRB_24 | reverse complement strand
CGACCTTGAAGGAGACACGTTGGATACCGCCCTGCTGCTCACCGCCGCGTTCGTCGCTGGCGCCCTCAATGCCGTCGCCGGTGGCGGCAGTTTTCTGACCCTGCCCGCGCTCGTGTTCGTCGGCGTGCCGCCGGTGGTGGCCAATGCCACCGGCACGGTGGCGCTGCTGCCGGGCTACATCGCGGGCGCCTGGGGGTTCCGCGAAGACACGCAGGCGCCGCCGGGCCTGTCGATGGCGCGGCTGGTGGTGCTGTCGCTG
>NZ_MWOM01000354.1:0-259 GCF_012931925.1 Acidovorax sp. SRB_24 | reverse complement strand
CGACCTTGAAGGAGACACGTTGGATACCGCCCTGCTGCTCACCGCCGCGTTCGTCGCTGGCGCACTCAACGCTGTCGCCGGTGGCGGCAGTTTTCTGACCCTGCCGGCACTGGTGTTCGTCGGCGTGCCGCCGGTCGTGGCCAATGCCACCGGCACGGTGGCGCTGCTGCCGGGCTACATGGCGGGCGCCTGGGGATTCCGCGAAGACACGCAGGCGCCGCCGGGCCTGTCGATGGCGCGGCTGGTGGTGCTGTCGCTG
>NZ_MWOM01000391.1:0-220 GCF_012931925.1 Acidovorax sp. SRB_24 | reverse complement strand
CACGGCTCTGGCCATGAAGAGTGGATAGCGTTTTGGATCGATGCAATCGTCCGGGATGCTACAGCTATCGAAGCAAACGCCTTGATGGGGACATCCTGCCCCTTCTTTTTCTCAAATTTCCCAACTGACAGGACGTTTTTCTGACGGCTCTGATAGGGGTCGGATTCTCCACCGGACGACAGGAACGTTACCGAATTCCTCCCAGACGGGCTTCGGTGCG
>NZ_MWOM01000176.1:0-719 GCF_012931925.1 Acidovorax sp. SRB_24 | reverse complement strand
GGCGGCATGCTGCTGGGCTGGATCGCCGGCACCATGGCCGTCTCCGACCCCGCCGTGGCCGTGACCGAGACCCTGCCCTGGATGCTGAAGATCGACCAGGCCAACGACTGGATCAAGTACGGCGCCGGCATTGCGGGGGCACTGATCGTGCTGGCCCTGGGCAAATGGATCGCCTCGCGGCACGCTGCGGCCGCGTCCAGCCGGAGGCCTGCGGTCTGAAGCCGCTGGCCTCCGGCAAGGGGCTGTGAAGGGCGCGCAGCCTTTGCGGCCCCGGCCCCGATGCTCCAAACACAGGGACTGCGGTCCCTGTTTTTGCGCCCGGCCGCACGCCCGCACCGGCCGCGCCCAGGCGCGGCACCCTGGGCCCGTGGCGTGCCGGGCATGCGCTATGCTTTCCCGCCATGAAGCTCATTCTCAAGTGGTTGCTCAGCGCCGCGGCGCTGCTGCTGGTGGCCTATCTCTACAGCGGCGTCGAGGTCAAAAGCTTCACGGCCGCGCTGATCGCGGCCTTCGTGATCGGCCTGTTCAACGCGGTGCTGCGCCCGGTGCTGGTGGTGCTGACGCTGCCGGTCACGGTCGTCACGCTCGGCCTGTTCCTGTTCGTCATCAACGCGTTGATGTTCTGGGCCGCGGCCGGTGTGCTCGACGGTTTCCATGTGCGCGGCTTTGGCGCCGCGCTGCTGGGCTCGCTGATGTACTCGGCGCTGGGCCTGGTGATC
>NZ_MWOM01000162.1:0-844 GCF_012931925.1 Acidovorax sp. SRB_24 | reverse complement strand
GTCGCTGCGCGAAGCGCCGTCGCGCCCGCCCGTGGTGTGGGCCTTGGCGGTGTAGAGGACTTTGTCGAGCTGGGTCATGGTGGCTTCCTTTGCGGTGGGTGTCCGCTGCGCGGACGGTGGGGGAATGCGGGAATGCGTCAGCGCGCGCTCAGCCGGTCGCGCAGGGTGTGCAGCTGCGCCGTCAGCGCCACCAGCTCGGGCAGCGCACACTGCGTGCTCTGCCGCATGCAGGCGGGAATGCGCTCGGCGCCCTGGCGCAGCGCGCGGCCCTGCGGCGTGAGCGTGATGCGCACGCGCCGCTCGTCCTGCGCGTCGCGCGTGCGCTCGAGCAGCTGCGCGGCCTGCAGGCGCTTGAGCAGCGGCGTGAGCGTGCCCGAGTCGAGGAACAGGCGCTCGCCCAACGCCGAGACGGTGGTGCCGTCCTGCTCCCAGAGCGCGAGCATGACGAGGTACTGTGGGTAGGTCAGGCCGATCTGCTCGAGCAGCGGCTTGTAGAGCTTGGTCATGGCCAGCGAGGCCGAGTACAGCGCAAAGCAGACCTGGTTGTCGAGCTGCAGGGCCGGAGGGCTGGGGTCCAGGGCAAGGGGATCGCGGTGCATGGGCGCATTATTGGTCGCAATTCAATTTTGTGCAATTGAATTGCCTGGCCCCTCCAAGGCGTCCGGACCGTGCGCGCGGTGCTACCGGACGCGCACGGGCGCAAAAAAAGGCCGGGCGGCGTGCCGTCCGGCCTGTGCGGGGCGGCCTGGTCCGGCTCAGTATTGGTAGATGCCGCGGCCGGTCTTGCGGCCCAGGCGGCCGGCGGCGACCATTTCCTTGAGCAGCGGGCAGGGGCGGTACTTGC
>NZ_MWOM01000363.1:0-249 GCF_012931925.1 Acidovorax sp. SRB_24 | reverse complement strand
GTCGCTGCGCGAAGCGCCGTCGCGCCCGCCCGTGGTGTGGGCCTTGGCGGTGTAGAGGACTTTTTCGAGCTGGGTCATGGTGGCTTCCTTTGCAGTGGATGCCCGCTTGCACGGGCGGTGGGGGCAGGTTGGCGTGCGCTCAGCGCCCGCGGGGCCGCTCTCAGTAGCTATACACCCCTTGACCGCTCTTGCGGCCCAGGCGGCCGGCGGCGACCATTTCCTTGAGCAGCGGGCAGGGGCGGTACTTGC
>NZ_MWOM01000132.1:0-2676 GCF_012931925.1 Acidovorax sp. SRB_24 | reverse complement strand
GCCTGGCGGTGCAGGGCCACCGCCCGTACCACCACGGGCTGCTGCGCCTGCTGGCCGGCCCGCACCGCGTGGAGGCCGGCTGGTGGACCGTGCCGGAAGAGGGTGGTGCGGCGGCGGCCGTGCGCGACTACTTCGTGGCGCACAACGACACCGTCGGCCTGGTCTGGGTGTACCGCGAGCGGCTCGGGCCGCAGGCCCAGGCCCCGGGGCCGTACCGCTGGTTTCTGCAAGGCCTGTATGCCTGAGTCCCCCAGCGCTGTCGCGCCCCCGGCGCTGCCCGGCTATGCCGAGCTGCACTGCGTCTCGAACTTCAGCTTCCAGCGCGGCGCCTCGCACCCCGAGGAGCTGGTCGAGCGCGCGTTTGCCCTCGGCTACGCCGCGCTGGCGCTGGCCGACGAATGCTCGGTGGCCGGCGTGGTGCGCGCCCATGTGCGCGCCAAGGCGCTCGGCCTGAAGCTCATGGTCGGCAGCGAGTTCCGCTTCGACGGCTTTCGCGTGGTCGCGCTGGCGCGCAACGCCGAGGGCTGGGGTAACCTGTGCGAGTGCATCACGGCGGCGCGGCAGGGCGCGGCCAAGGGCGGCTACAGTGCCGACCCGGCCGGGGGCCATTTCGCGCGCCTGCAGGGCTGCGAGCTGCTGCTCGTACCGTGCCGCGAAACCCTAAGAACTCCTGATTTTGTAGCTGTCAGCGCTTGTATATCAAGCGCCAGAGCCATTTTTGAGCAAGATTTCTGGCTGGCCGTCGAATTGCTGCTGCGCCCCGACGACGACCTGTGGCTGGCCACCCTGCAGCGCGTGGGTGCGGCCCTGGACTTGCCGCTCGTGGCGGCGGGCGACGTGCACATGCACCGGCGCTCGCGCAAGCCGCTGCAGGACGTGCTCACCGCCGTGCGCCTGGGACGCAGCGTGGCCGAGTGCGGCTTTGCACTGCAGCCGCATGCCGAGCGCCACCTGCGCCAGCGCGTGCGCCTGGCCAGCATCTACCCGCCCGCCCTGCTGGCCGCCACGCTGCAGGTGGCCGCGCGCTGCACGTTCAGCCTCGACGAGATCAGGTACCAGTACCCGCAGGAAACCGTGCCGCCCGGCATGACCCCCGGCACGGCCCTGGCCTGGCTCACCTGGGAGGGGGCGGCCGGGCGCTACCCCGAAGGCGTGCTTGGGGCGGTGCGCGCGCAGATCCTGCGCGAGCTGGAACTGATCGCGCAGTGCGAGTACGAGATGTACTTCCTTACGGTGCACGACATCGTGCGCTTTGCGCGCAGCCAGGGCATCCTGTGCCAGGGGCGCGGCTCGGCCGCCAATTCGGCCGTGTGCTACTGCCTGGGCATCACGGCGGTGAACCCACAGGAGTCCACCTTGCTGTTCGAGCGCTTCATCAGCAAGGAACGCAAGGAGCCGCCCGACATCGACGTGGACTTCGAGCACGAGCGGCGCGAGGAGGTCATCCAGTACATCTATGCCAAATACGGCCGCGAGCGCGCCGCCATCGCCGCCGTGGTCACGACCTACCGCACGCGCAGCGCGCTGCGCGACGTGGGCAAGGCGCTGGCCGTGGCGCCGGCGCTGGTCGATGCCTTTGCCAAGGAGCATCACTGGTTCGACGATGCACTGGCCGAGCACAAGCTGCAGGATCTGGCACAGGCGCTGGGCGTATCCCTGGGAGCGCACACCGCCCGGCTGTGGCTGGAACTGGCACGGCAGCTCAAGGGCTTTCCGCGCCAGCTGGGCCAGCATGTGGGCGGCTTCGTGCTGACCGACGGCCCGCTCACGCGGCTCGTGCCGGTGGAGCCCGCCGCCATGGGCGGGCGCTCCATCATCCAGTGGGACAAGGACGACCTCGATGAAATGGGCCTCATGAAGGTCGACGTGCTGGCCCTGGGCATGCTCAGCGCGCTGCGCCGCTGCCTGGACCTGCGCGCGCTGCTGCGCGCCGAGCGCTGGGCGCTGGCCGACATCCCGCGCGATGACGCCGCCACCTACGACATGGTCTGCGCCGCCGACACCGTGGGCGTGTTCCAGATCGAGAGCCGCGCGCAGATGGGCATGCTGCCGCGCCTCCAACCGCGCGTGTTCTACGACCTGGTGGTGCAGGTGGCCATCGTGCGGCCCGGCCCCATCCAGGGCGGCATGGTGCACCCCTACCTGCAGGCGCGCGAGCGCCAGCGCCAGAACCTGCCGCTGGTGCTGGAAAAAGAGGAATTGAAAAAAGCCCTGATGCGCACGCTGGGCGTGCCGATTTTCCAGGAGCAGGTGATGCAGATCGCCATGGTCGCCGCCCGCTTCAGCGCCGACGAGGCTGACGCGCTGCGCCGCTCCATGGCCGCCTGGAAGCGCAGGGGCGGCGTGCACCGCTTCGAGGCGCGGCTGGTCGAGGGCATGGTCGACAACGGCTATGACCGAGGTTTTGCCGAGCGCATCTTCCAGCAGATGCTGGGCTTTGGCGAATACGGCTTCCCGGAAAGCCATGCGCACAGCTTCGCGCTGCTGGCCTATGCCAGCAGCTGGCTCAAGTGCCACGAGCCCGCGTGCTTTCTGGCCGCGCTGCTCAATGCGCAGCCCATGGGCTTTTACCCGCCCGCGCAGCTGGTGCAGGATGCGCGCCGCCATGGCGTGCGCGTGCTGCCCATCGACGTGGCCTGCAGCGCCTGGGACTGCACGCTCGAGGGCGAGCTGCTG
>NZ_MWOM01000217.1:0-549 GCF_012931925.1 Acidovorax sp. SRB_24 | reverse complement strand
GGGGCTGCCGCAGCAAAAAATAGAGGTCTCGGCGCTGTACTACGACCACAAGTTCCGGCAGCTTCCGCCCTACCAGCAGCAGGCCAACGCCGACATCGACCTGCGCTTTGCCACACTGATGAACGACCTGGACCTGCCCCAGCGCGAAGCGCACGACGCGCTCAACGATGCGGTCATGGCGGCGCTGGCGTTCGTCAAGCTGCGCCATCTGCGCGGCAGCGGCTGAGGCGCGGGCCCCGCCGCTGCGTCCCCGCCAGGGCGGGGCGCCGGCGTTGGGGATTCAAGCAAAATTGGCATCAAGCGCTTATCAGGCAAGCGCTGATAGCTCTCTTTTTGGGAGTTCTGGGCGCTTGCGCGGCCGAGAGCACTCGGCGCGGCAACGCAAAAGCCGGACGTTGTGGCCCGGCTTCTGGTGTGCCGCGCAGCGGCTGTGCCGGGGCGTGCGCCCCCGGTCCGGTGGGGTTGCCGTCTCAGTGGCCCGACGCGCCCGAGGCGCCAAAGCCGGTTTCCGAGCGCACCTGCTGCGCCGGGAAGGCGGCGCGTTCGCGC
>NZ_MWOM01000227.1:0-498 GCF_012931925.1 Acidovorax sp. SRB_24 | reverse complement strand
GGGGCTGCCGCAGCAAAAAATAGAGGTCTCGGCGCTGTACTACGACCACAAGTTCCGGCAGCTGCCGCCCTACCAGCAGCAGGCCAACGCGGACATCGACCTGCGCTTTGCCACGCTGATGGACGACCTGGGCCTGCCCCAGCGCGAGGCGCACGACGCGCTCAACGATGCGGTGATGGCGGCACTGGCGTTCGTCAAGCTGCGCCACTTGCGCGGCAGCGGCTGAGGCGTGGTCCCTGCCGCTGCGTTCCCCGCCAGGGGCAGGACGCCGGCGTTGGAGATTCAAGCCAAATCGGCCTCAAACGCTGATCAGGCAAGCGCTGAAAGCTCTCTTTTTGGGAGTACTTGCGCGCTTGGGCGGCCCGAGCGCACACGGCGCGGCACCGGGGCGTGCGCCCCGGGCCCGGTGGGTTGCCGTCTCAGTGGCCCGAGGCACCCGAGGCGCCAAAGCCGGTTTCCGAGCGCACCTGCTGCGCCGGGAAGGCGGCGCGTTCGCGC
>NZ_MWOM01000366.1:0-244 GCF_012931925.1 Acidovorax sp. SRB_24 | reverse complement strand
GCTACACCCTCACCCCCGCTTTGGCGCGGGGCTTGGCCGCGGCGCGGCTCCAGCCTCCCTCGCCAAATCCGGGAGAACTGGTCTGGCTGGAGTTGTCAGCCCAGGCGGAGCCCGTTCTGAGTCCCGCCTCAGAGAAGCAGCTGGCCGGTTGGCGTGACGCTGGCTGGGCGGTATCCGCACAGGTGCTCACGGGCCCGCTTTTTTGGCAGACCGTGGCCACCGAGGAAGTCCCTGGCCTCGTGCA
>NZ_MWOM01000377.1:0-233 GCF_012931925.1 Acidovorax sp. SRB_24 | reverse complement strand
TGCGCCAGTGCGGCGCACGCCAGCAGGGCGGCCCACGCCGCCGCCAGGTTGTTGTACCGAATCTTCATGCACGCCTCCTGAAATAGAACGGTCGTTCTTTTTGAATTGTTGCCAAATGTGAATTTCCCTGCCACAGGGTTTGCCACAGGGTTTGCCACAGGGTTTGCCAGAGGGTTTGCCAGAGGGTGCGCCGGCATGGCGCCGCGCCGAAGCGGCAGGTGGGAGGCGGGAGA
>NZ_MWOM01000133.1:0-2612 GCF_012931925.1 Acidovorax sp. SRB_24 | reverse complement strand
GCGGACATGCGGGCTTGCGCCCGCGTGGGATTTTCCGTTTACACAAAATTCTGCACACCCTCACTCCGTCCCGTCTACGGATTCGATGGAATTGAACTCACGAGCAAGGACCAGATCATCAGCATCAACGTTCAGCGCAAGGCCGAGAGGCTCCGCCCCGCGGACTACTTCAGCCAATCGCAGGTGCAGACGCTCATACTGGGCCTGTTCCTCACCGCGTGCAGCTCGCAAACCTGGTCGGGGTTCTCGTCCATCATGATGGACGATCCGGTCACCCATTTCGATGACCTCAACACCTATGCCCTCCTCGACCTAATTCTTGGTCTGCAGAGTTCGTCGGAAGGTGAACGTCAGTTCGTCATCTCAACGTGCGATGAAAACTGCTGCAGCTCGCTCGGCACAAGTTTCGGCACCTTGGGTCCGCGGCCAGGTTCTATCGCTTCCAAGCCATCGGGGCAGACGGGCGAATGGTCTCGGAGCTCTCGGCATAGCCCGCTATCCCCGGGTGCGGCTGCACTTCGGCTGAGGCTAGTCGAAACGGTTGGTCTTACTGGTGGACGCTCACCCATAAGCTGTCATTGACGAATGACCGATTCGAAACAGGGTGCGGGGATCGCGCGGCAGGGAATGAACGGCAGCAACCGCTGCGAAGCCGACTTCCGTCGATTGGTGCCTGGTTAAAGCTGAGGCCGTGTGAAAACGCGAATGCCGAGATAAAGAACCGGTGGTGCAAAAATGACGTTTCAGATCGCGCCATAGCGCACGATCGCGATCCGTGGAAGGGGTAAGTGACCCCCCTGGCGCTGAACCCCTTTTTTCCTTCTGCGGTGTCGCGGCCGGCGCGCCCAGGAGTACGATTGTCCGGCCTCCTCGCCAGCAAGAACACCATGACCACGATCATCGGACTCTCGGGCAGCCTGCGTGCGGGCTCCTACAACACGGCCTTGCTGCGTGCCGCGGCTAGTCTGATGCCTGCGGGAGCAAAGCTCGACATCGCCACGCTGCATGGCATTCCGCTCTACGACGGCGACGATGAGGCCCAGAGCGGCATTCCGCTGGCGGTGCAGCAACTGAAGGAGCGCATTGTTGCCAGCGACGGCCTGCTGCTGGTTACCCCCGAATACAACAACAGCATGCCCGGGGTGCTGAAGAACGGCATCGACTGGCTCAGCCGCCCCGGCAGCGACATCCCCAGAGTGTTTGGCAACCGACCGGTCGCGGTGATGGGCGCATCGCCGGGTGGCTTCGGCACCATTTTGGCGCAGAACGCTTGGCTTCCGGTGCTGCGCACGCTGGGCACCCGCCCGTGGTTCGGCGCGCGGCTGATGGTCTCGCGCGCAGGGCAGGTCTTCAACGAGTCAGGTGAGATGACCGACGAGAAGATGAAGTCACAACTGCAGCAGTTCCTGCAGGGCTTCGTGGCCGCACTGCAGATTGGAGTCAGGTAGTTCACATGCCCACACCGACATCGCCCGAAACCGCCTGGCCGCCGCTGCCGCTGGCCGCGTGGCGCGACACCCTGGCCACCCTGCACATGTGGATGCAGGTGGTCGGCAAGACCCGGCTGGCGCTCGCGCCGATGGAAAACCACTGGTGGCAGTGCACGCTGTACGTCTCGGAGCGCGGCCTGACCACCACGCCGATGCCTGACGGCGTGCGGCTGCTCACGGTGGACTTCGACTTTGTCGAACACATGCTGAGGCTGAGCACGGCCGACGGCGGGATGCGCCAGTTGCCGCTGGCCGCCCAGTCGGTGGCACGTTTTCACGCGCAGTACCTGCAAGCATTGAAACAGCTTGGTTTCGAGCCGCGCATGCTCGCTCGGCCAGTGGAGGTGGCGACCGCGATCCCCTTTGCCGAGGACGAGGAACATGTGTCCTACGCTCCTGAAGCGGTGCAGCGCTGGTGGCGTGCGCTGACCCAGGCCGATCGCGTATTCAAGCGCTTCCGCAGCAGTTTCATCGGCAAGCAGAGCCCGGTGCATTTCTTCTGGGGCAGCTTCGACCTGGCGGTGACGCGATTTTCCGGCCGCAGCGCGCCGCGCCATCCCGGCGGTGCACCGAACTGTGCCGACTACGTGATGGTGGAGGCCTACTCGCACGAATGCAGCAGCGCGGGCTTCTGGCCGGGTGGTGGCGCCGTCGACGAAGCTGCGTTCTACGCCTACGCCTATCCACAGCCCGAGGGTTACGAAGCTTCGGCGGTGGAGCCGGCCGCCGCCTACTACCACCCACAGGCGCGCGAGTTCATCCTGCCCTACGAAGCCGTGCGCAGCGCGGACGATCCCGACGCCATCCTGCTGCGCTTCCTGCACAGCACCTACGAGGCGGCCGCCAGTCTCGGCCGCTGGAACCGCGGCGCGCTGGAGCGCCAGCCCGCGGGGTAGCCGCGGTCGGTGGCTCCGCCTGGAATCTCTTTGGCGCCCGCTGTGACCACCACCGCCGCGCCGCGTAGAACGGCGTATGAGAGCAAGCGCTGCAAGCCGTAGGCGTCCACGTTGGGCGAGAGCCAAGCGTGCCAGTGGTAGCCGCCGCTCCGCTCCCAACGTCAGGCAGCAGCTGAAGTTTCAAAGCGATCACAGGAGAGCGCCATGGCCAAGCTTATCGTCCTCT
>NZ_MWOM01000160.1:0-850 GCF_012931925.1 Acidovorax sp. SRB_24 | reverse complement strand
CTTGGCCATGGCAGCCGCCGTGAAGCCTTCGGTCAGGAAGGGCAGCAGGTCCTTGCCGGTCGAGGCCTCGGCGTTCTCGGCCGCACGGCGCGCGATGTAGGTCAGGCCGCCGGCGCCGGGCACCAGGCCCACGCCCACTTCGACCAGGCCGATGTAGCTCTCCATGTGCACTACGCGGCGCGCCGAGTGCACGGCCAGCTCGCAGCCACCGCCCAGCGCCAGGCCCCGGATGGCGGACACCACGGGCACGTTGGCATAGCGGATGCGCAGCATGGTCTGCTGCAGCTCTTCCTCGGCCCCCTCGATGGCGCTGACGCCGGCCACCATGAAGGCGGGCAGCATGGCCTGCAGGTCGGCGCCGGCGCTGAAGGGCTCGTCTCCCGACCACACCACCACGCCCGCATAGTCCTTTTCGGCGATGTCCACGGCCATCACCAGGCCCTCGGCCACGTCGGGGCTGATGGCGTGCATCTTGGTCTTGATGCTGGCGATGACGATCTCGTCATCCAAAGTCCACAGGCGGATCGCGTCGTCCTCATGCAGCGTCTTGCCCGCCGTCTTGAAATCGGGCAGCGACTCGCCCAGCAATTTTTCGGGAAAATGCTGCCTGGCGTAGACAGGGAGCGCGCGGCGCGCTACGAATTTGCTAGCAGATGCACTCCACGAGCCTTGCGCTGTGTGCACGCCGCCGGCTTCCGCCACAGGGCCCTTGAACACCCAGTCGGGCAGCGGCGCCTTGCTCAAGGCCTTGCCAGCGGCTATGTCCTCTTGCACCATCTTCGCCACGTCGAGCCAGCCGGCCTCCTGCCACAGCTCGAACGGGCCCTGCTGCAGGCCAAAGCCCCAGCGC
>NZ_MWOM01000298.1:0-325 GCF_012931925.1 Acidovorax sp. SRB_24 | reverse complement strand
CTGGTGGCGCTGCACTACGACCCGCTGTATGCGCGCTCGCAAAGCACGCACCTGTTCCAGTGGTCCGGGCGCCAGGCGGTGGTGGCCAGCGACCTTTCGCCCACCGGCATAGAGACCGTAGCCGATAGGGTGCTGGCGCTGGCGCCCTGACAACCCGGCGGATTTTCTGGAATTTGGACCAAAAGTGCCTCTAACGCTTATGAGATAAGCGCTTGCAGCTATTGAATCGATAGTGGACGCTGGCGCCGCAGCGGCGCAGCCACCTAGACCATGTGCGCCGGCTGCACCCAGGCGTCGAACTGCTCGGCGCTCACATGGCCCGAAG
>NZ_MWOM01000405.1:0-204 GCF_012931925.1 Acidovorax sp. SRB_24 | reverse complement strand
AGAAAAGTACCTCGCCCGCCGGGGCGAGACCCGGCCTCCGCTCTCAGCAAAAAGCGCACAGCCCTCAATTGAACGGAACGCAGCGACAAGAATAAAAAGATAGCTACCAACATAAGCCCCACAAGCGCCAGCCCCCGATTTACCCCGAAAAACAAACCCCATGCCCTACCACGACCTGCGCGACTTCATCGCCCAGCTGGAGCA
>NZ_MWOM01000205.1:0-595 GCF_012931925.1 Acidovorax sp. SRB_24 | reverse complement strand
CGCGGCCCGCAAGGCCTGCCGATGGGAACGCAGGTGATTGGCGCCTATGGCGACGACGAGCGGTTGATGGCGGTGGCCGCGTTTGTCAGCCAGGCCGCGCGGCCGCGCTGGGAGCTTTAGGCGGGTACGGCCTGCGGGCGCAGTTGGAACATTCCGCACCGTTTCGGTGGGCACCGCCGCAGGCGCCGATCTGGTAAGAAAATCGGCTCAAACCCATGCCAGATATGCGCAGAAAGCTCTGTTTTCGAGAGCGCCTGCTGCGCCAGGCGTGTGTGCATTACGCAACCGGGGCCGGCCCGCGCCCGGGCCTGTGCATCACGCGGCGGCGAGGCAGCTCAGTGCGTAGCCCACGTGCAGCGCGGCCCCCTGGTGCAGGACCGCCTCGTCGATATTGAACTGGGGGTGGTGGTGCGCAAACGTCGCGCCGCAGGCCGCATTGCGCACGCCGATGAAGGCCATCAGGCCCGGGTAGACCTCGAGGAAGTCGCCGAAATTCTCGGACACCATCAGCGGCGGGAAGTCGATCAGCGCCTGCGCGCCGTACAAGGCCTGGACGACCGCGTGCGCGCGCGCGCTTTCGCGCGCGTCGTTGACC
>NZ_MWOM01000356.1:0-257 GCF_012931925.1 Acidovorax sp. SRB_24 | reverse complement strand
CGACAGAACCCGGCGGCGGCGGGGAGCGCCATCTTGAAGAAGGTGTTTGGGGCGCTGAAGTGAAGGTGTTTTAGGCCTGACGTGGGTCGAATGGGGCTCTGGCGCTTATCTGGCGTGCGCTGGTAGCTATCCTTTTAAATAAGCTCTGCGCTTTATTGGGCTTTGCGCTTTTTGCTGAGCGCGGAGGCCGGGAAGTGCGCCCGGCGGCGCAGTAACTTTCTTTCGCTTCGCCGAAAGAAAGTCACCAAAGAAAGGGC
>NZ_MWOM01000360.1:0-252 GCF_012931925.1 Acidovorax sp. SRB_24 | reverse complement strand
GAGCCCAAGTGCGTGACGGGGTGACCTGGAAAGGGCAGCCATGACGACCTCGAGAACTCTGCATTGGATCGGTGCCGTGGCGGCCGCGCTGGGGCTGACGGCGTGCGGCGGGGGCGGGGGCGGCACGCCCGAACCCGCCGTGGCGTTTGTGCCGGCGGCCGACCGCATCGAGCCGTTTGACCCCGCGGTGGGCCGCACCCGCAAGGCGCTTGCGGCCGCGGAGCTTGCGCCCCTGCCGGCGCTGGCGGCGGC
>NZ_MWOM01000285.1:0-353 GCF_012931925.1 Acidovorax sp. SRB_24 | reverse complement strand
GAGCGCGGCAACCTGCGGTGCTCGGACTGGGCGGGGTCCGCATGAACTCGCGCTTCGCGCTCAGACAGCATGCGGCCCTGATCCGCCCAGCCCTGCGCGCCTCGGCGCAGCCAGAGGGAGGGGAGCCCGGCAGCCCAGCGGCCGGACAGCCGCCCGGGCCATCGCTGCGCTTGGCCCAACCTGCGCGCGCTTTGCGCTCCGCTCCGTCAGGCCGAGCGAAGCGATGGCCCGTATGGATGTTAGGTTCCAAGCCCGTGTGGCTGCGCCGAGGAGCGCAGCGGCCAGCGGATCAGGGGTCGCAGACTTCGGGTCGCCTTTCTTTTGGTTACGTTTCTTTGGCGAAGTGTATGGAC
>NZ_MWOM01000388.1:0-225 GCF_012931925.1 Acidovorax sp. SRB_24 | reverse complement strand
CGGAATGATGGTGGCGCCGAGCGTGGCCATCAGGTCGGCAAAGTGCTGGTTCTGCGTGGCGCGGGCAATCTCCAGGTGGAACTGGAAATCGGCGCCCACGGCATCGCGCCCCGCCTCCAAGGCGCCCATAAAGGCGCCCAGCGCGCTGCGCATGCGGGCCAGGTCGGCGTCCGTGCGCCGCACGGCGGCGAGGGCGGCGGCTTCGGTCTCGACGCCAATGCGCAG
>NZ_MWOM01000224.1:0-510 GCF_012931925.1 Acidovorax sp. SRB_24 | reverse complement strand
CGCTGCTCGCGCAGTAGAGTCCCGGGGCGCGCCGGCCCGCGCTTTGCGGCCGCCGCCCACCCGTGCACGGTGCGCCTTCCTACACACGCGGGCACGGCACCGGGCTGTGATGGGCCCAGGTTTGTTTCGATTGCAGAGCGCCCGCGCGCCGACCCATCCATGCCTGCTGCTGCCTCCGATTTTGTTGCTGTGCCAACCCCGGCCGAGACCCTGCGCGCCGCGCCGGCGCTCGCGGCGGACGCGCCCGCGCCCGGCAGCCGCCTGCCCGGCGGGCTGGTCTATGTCGACCGCCGCATGCCGGGCCTGCGGCGCGTGCGGCGTGGGCGCGGCTTTGGCTACCGGCAGCCCGATGGCCGCTGGCTGACCGATGCGCAAGAGGTCGAGCGCATCCGCCAGCTCGCCATTCCACCGGCCTACACCGAGGTCTGGATCTGCCCGCTGCCGCACGGCCACCTGCAGGCCACCGGGCTCGACGCGCGCGGGCGGCGCCAGTACCGCTACCACCCCGAC
>NZ_MWOM01000324.1:0-289 GCF_012931925.1 Acidovorax sp. SRB_24 | reverse complement strand
CATCGTCTGCGGCCCCGGTGCGATCGAGCAGGCGCACAAGCCCAACGAGTTCGTCGAGCCGGCGCAGCTCGAGGCCTGCGAGCGCTTTCTGCGCAAACTGGGCCAGTCGCTGGCCTGATATCAAAAGAATAGCTGCTAGCGCTTATAGGATAAGCGTTAGAGGCCTATTTCATTCTTGTTTTCAAGGCGTCCGGTGCACCCAGCAAGAGCGGCAGTTGCCCGCGCCTATTGCCGCCAGAAGAACAGCGCCGTCATCACCAGCCCCGTGGCCACGATGCCGCCGCGCAGC
>NZ_MWOM01000161.1:0-844 GCF_012931925.1 Acidovorax sp. SRB_24 | reverse complement strand
CGCGCCAGGCCGAGCTTGAGCAGCGCCTTCTGCGGCGCCGTCAGGGCCGGGGCGGCGGGGCGGACAGGCGCGGCGGCAGCGTCGGGGGGCGAAGACATACCTGCATTTTTACCCAGTATGCTGTCCGTTCCACGCGGTGCGCCCAGACGCCCCTTCACCGGAGCCCGCCCATGCCCACTTTTCTGACGCTCACGCCCAACCCGGCGCTCGACCTGTCCACCGACACCGCGCAGGTCGTGCCCACGCACAAGCTGCGCTGCGGCGCGGTGCAGCGCTACCCCGGCGGCGGCGGCGTCAATGTGGCGCGCATGCTGCACCGCCTGGGGTCCGGCGTGCAGGCCTGGATGCTGGCGGGCGGCGTGGCGGGCGCACAGCTGCAGGGCCTGCTGGCGGCGGAGGGCGTGGACACGCTGTGCCTGTCCATTGCCGGCGACACGCGCGAGAACCTGTCGGTGCTCGACCGCAGCAGCGCCCTGGAATACCGCTTCGTGCTGCCCGGCCCCGCACTGCAGGCCGGCGAATGGCAGGCCTGCCTGGAGCGCCTGGCGGCGCTGGCGCCAACGCCGCGCTGGTGGGTGGCCAGCGGCAGCCTGCCACCCGGCGTGCCGCAGGACTTTTACGCGCGCCTGGCACGCCTGGCGCGTGCGCGCGGCAGCCGCCTGGCGCTGGACAGCTCGGGCCCGGCGCTGGCCGAGGCGCTGCAAGCGGGGGTGAGCCTGGTCAAGCCCAGCCTGCGCGAGCTGCGCGAACTCACCGGCGCGGCGCTGGCCGAGCCAGCCCAATGGCATGCGGCCGCGCGGGCGCTGGTGCAGGACGGGCGCGCCGAGGTGGTGGCGCTGTCGGC
>NZ_MWOM01000342.1:0-275 GCF_012931925.1 Acidovorax sp. SRB_24 | reverse complement strand
TCGTCGGGTCGGGTGAGGGTCAGCGTGTCAAGGGTGCTCATGCGCGGGATTCTCGCACCATGCGGACCCACGACCACCGGCCCTGCCGATCCTGCCTGCGCTCCAGCGCAGTGCGGGACGCCTGGCGTGACGGCGCGTCAGCAGGCGCAAAAAAAGGCCGCTGTCACAGCGGCCTTGCCCTTGCTTCGGGGCGTGGAACCAGCGGGTGCGTCAGTGCTGCAGGATCTTGTTGAGGAAGTCCTTGGTGCGCGGCTGGCGGGCGTCGGGGTTGCCGA
>NZ_MWOM01000257.1:0-426 GCF_012931925.1 Acidovorax sp. SRB_24 | reverse complement strand
CTGGCGCCGCATCACGCAGCAGGGCACGGCGTGGCGCTTCACGCGCTATGCCGAGCGCGCCGCCGAGGGGGCCCCGGCATAAGGGAGCGCAGGCCCGGTGCCGGCGCGGGCCGGTGCATCGCAAACCATGGCGCAAGCGCTTGCCTGGCAGGCGCCGGACGCTGTTCACAAAGGAGCCCGTCTGTGCAGCGCTTGACCCAGGCCCCCAATGCCGCCCTGGCCACCCTGTGGGCCGACCTGCTGTGCGAGGCCGGCATGCCGGCCACCGTGCAGCGCCAGTACCTGGGCGCGGCCGCCGGCCACCTGCCGCCGCACGAATGCCTGCCCGAGATCTGGCTGGAGCACGGCGAGCACCTGGAGCGGGCGCGCACGCTGCTCGACGACCTGCACCACCTGCCCCAGCGCCTGTGGCACTGCCGCTGCGGC
>NZ_MWOM01000284.1:0-358 GCF_012931925.1 Acidovorax sp. SRB_24 | reverse complement strand
GACGTTGAAGCCGCTGACCAGGATCATGTCCTTCTTGCGGTCGATGATGCGCGTGTAGCCCTGCGCGTCCATGCTGCCGATGTCGCCGGTGCGCAGAAAGCCGTCGGCGGTGAAGGCCTGGGCGTTTTCCTCGGGCTGGTTGTAGTAGCCGGGCGTGACGTTGGGGCCGCGGATGCAGATCTCACCCGATTCGCCCAGCGGCAGGCTCTGGCCGGCCTCGTCCTTGATGGCGATGTCGATGCCTGGCAGCGGCAGGCCGATGCTGCCGCTGAACGCGGGGTTGTTGACCGGGTTCTTGGTGCCGATGGCGCAGGTCTCGCTCATGCCCCAGCCCTCAAGCATGGTGCGGCCCGTCGCC
>NZ_MWOM01000261.1:0-410 GCF_012931925.1 Acidovorax sp. SRB_24 | reverse complement strand
GCGGGCGAGCAGGGCCGCGGCTTCGCCGTGGTGGCCAGCGAGGTGCGCAGTCTGGCGCAGCGCTCGGCCGCGGCGGCCAGCGACATCAAGGGCCTCATCGGCACCAGCGTGGCGGCCGTGGACGGCGGCGTGCGCCACGTGGAGGGTGCAGGCCAGGCGATGCAGGAGATCGTGGCCAGCGTGCAGCGCGTGGGCGACATCATTGGCGAGATCTCGGCGGCCGCGTCCGAGCAGTCGGCCGGCATCGGCCAGGTCAACCAGTCGGTCGGCGAGATCGACCGCATGACGCAGCAGAACGCTGCGCTGGTCGAACAGTCGGCCGCCGCGGCCGAGTCGCTGCGCGAGCAGGCGCAGCGCCTGTCGCAGGTGGTGCAGCAGTTCCGCCTGGGCGAAGACCGGGGCGGGGCGCA
>NZ_MWOM01000336.1:0-279 GCF_012931925.1 Acidovorax sp. SRB_24 | reverse complement strand
CGTAGAGCTGCGTTGTGATTTCCAATCAAACCGGCGCAGACCGGTCTTGGTTCAAGGGGACAGGAATGGACAAGCAGACCTTGCGGGTCGATGGCGCGGTGCCTTTGGCGTTGCGCGTCTATGCGCCGCCCGGCGCGGCGCGCGCCAGCGTCGTCATAGGCGGTGCCATGGGCGTGCGCCAGGCCTTCTATGCGTCTTTTGCGCAATGGCTGGCCGAGCAGGGCTTTCGCGTCACCACGTTCGACTACCGGGGCCATGGCGACTCGCTGCAGGGGCACC
>NZ_MWOM01000260.1:0-410 GCF_012931925.1 Acidovorax sp. SRB_24 | reverse complement strand
GACGGCAGCGCCGTGCCGAATCCTGGTCGCATCGGCCTTGGCGCTGTGTTCACCGAGCCCAATGGAACGCGCCACACCCTGTCGCAAGCCGCGCAGGAGAAGGGCTGCAACAATGAGGCGGAGCTCAGAGCGCTGCTGGCGGCGCTTCACGAACTGAAATTGCGTGGGGCGGACGCACTGCGCATTCACTGCGACAACAGTGTCGTGGTGGAACAGGTCGGCAGCAGCGCAGCAAAGCCGATTGCCCGGCTGGCTTCCTTGATTGATCAAGCGCGGGCACTTCTCCATTCGTTCGACCAGGCCACCCTGGTGTGGATACCGCGCCATCGCAACACAGAAGCTGATGCACTCGCCCGTGCTGCGCTGGGGATGGCCGAAAGGCGCGTTGCCAAAATAGCCGGGAAGCGGCG
>NZ_MWOM01000240.1:0-464 GCF_012931925.1 Acidovorax sp. SRB_24 | reverse complement strand
GGGCCGTGCGCGGCCCAGGGCCTGCAGGCGCTCGGCGGCTTCGGGCAGGGCGGCGGCCGACAGTGGCGCCGCGTCGCCCTGGGGGCCGGGAACAATCCAGTCGAGCAGCAGGGCACGCGGGCCCGGCGCAGGCGTGGTCGGGTCGCGCCAGCAGTCCTCGCAGCTGGCGCCGGTGAAGCGCTCAAACAGCGCGGCCGGCTGCGGCGCAGCGTCGCTGCTGCAGACGGCCTGTGCGGCGCTGGTCAGGCCGTGCCCACAGAGCCAGGCGGCAAGCAGGGGGGCGAGCGGGTGTCTCATGGTCCGGTGTCCTTGCCAGCGTTGCGGGGTTGCGCTTTCTACAATGGCGCATGTTCCCACAAGACCTGTTTTCTGGCGCGCCCGCGCCTTTGGGCGCCGATGCACCCGCGCCCGCCGCCGCATCGCCGCTGCTGCACCACCTCAACCCCGAGCAGCTCGCCGCCGTC
>NZ_MWOM01000401.1:0-208 GCF_012931925.1 Acidovorax sp. SRB_24 | reverse complement strand
CCCTCTGCCCGTGCCGAGGAGCGCAGCGCCGGGCGGAAAAAGGGCCGCGCGCTGTTTGAGCGCCGCAGGCGCGAGTTTGCGCGGCCCCCGCCCGGCGCGAGCACCGCAGGTTGCCCGCAGCAACGCTGCGGGACACGGACAGTGAGGTCGCCCTTTCTTTGGTGACTTTCTTTCGGCGAAGCGAAAGAAAGTTACTGCGCCGCCGGGC
>NZ_MWOM01000394.1:0-216 GCF_012931925.1 Acidovorax sp. SRB_24 | reverse complement strand
TCAACATTGTGGTTATTAACCACTCCGTCTTTCTTGCCTTCCAGAAGCGCTGCTTGGCAGCACTTCCGTTCAGCGAAGCCTTGAATTATAGACCGGGTTTTTGCCCGCTTTTCTCAAAACTTGAAGATTTTTTCTCGCCGCTTCCAGCAAGAGCGCTTTTCCTGCCACGACCCCGGCTCTTGAACCCCCGGGCCTGGCTGGCACAGACCCTCTTTG
>NZ_MWOM01000230.1:0-494 GCF_012931925.1 Acidovorax sp. SRB_24 | reverse complement strand
CAAGGACTTCGACACCGGCGGCCTGATCGGCGTGCCGATCACCATCAGCGGCAACTCGATCCCAGTAGGACGCGTCTATCGAGCCGATATGAAGGCCCAAAAAATGGTCGCAGCCTCTGACTGGATCAAGCTCTGACCCTGCCGTCACAATGACCCAGTCCGCGCCAGCCAACGTCCTCGAAGTCAACAACATCGAGGTCATCTACAACAAGGTGGTGCAGGCCTTGCGCGGCCTGTCGCTGGCCGTGCCGCGCGGCCAGATCGTGGCGCTGCTGGGCAGCAACGGCGCGGGCAAATCGACCACGCTCAAGGCGATCTCGGGCCTGCTGGCGCTCGAAGACGGCACGCTCGAAAGCGGCAGCGTGCTGTTCAACGGCCAGCCGACCGCGGCGCTGGCGCCCCAGCAGCTGGTGCGCCGCGGCCTGTTCCACGTGATGGAGGGGCGGCGCGTGTTCGAAGACCTCACGGTCGAGGAAAACCTGGTCGCCGCCACC
>NZ_MWOM01000330.1:0-282 GCF_012931925.1 Acidovorax sp. SRB_24 | reverse complement strand
CGACTACCAGAGCCGGCTGAACGCGATGACCGCCGGCCAGGGCAGCTATGCGCTCGCCCTGTCTCACTACGAGGCGGTGCCCCCCGCGGTGCAGCAACAACTGGTCGGCCAGCACAAGGTGCAAGACGAATGAGCCCAGGGCCTGTGCGCCCTGTTTTCGCCAGATGCGTTGCCGCCGACCGTCTGCGGTGAATGCGTGGACGGGGACGTTATGCTCTTTGGTCTATGGAAATCGCCCTCATCTATGCCCGCGCCGCCAACGGCGTCATCGGCCACAACGGC
>NZ_MWOM01000192.1:0-631 GCF_012931925.1 Acidovorax sp. SRB_24 | reverse complement strand
GATGCGGTTGCGCTCGGGCCGCAGCGCCAGGCGCGGCGCCTGCAGGTTCAGCTCGACCAGGCCAGCCACGGGATAGCTGCGCGGAAAGCGCTGCGCGAGCTTGTCCTGCAGCGTCTCGAGCGACAGCGTGACGCTGCGCGGCAGCGCCGGCCCCGTGCACGCGGTGGCGGCCAGCGCCAGGCCCAGCGCCGCGCTGGCGAGCCAGTGGCGGCGTGGCAGGGCGCTGCGGGACGGGAAAGAGGGGGCGGACCAGTGCATGGCGCCGATTGTGCGGCAGGCGCCTGTGACGGGCTGTAAGGCCCGCGCACGGCGGCGCCGCACCGGTTCCGGCCTGCTATGCCTTTGTCTGATATCTGGTATCCGCCGACAGGGCTCACCGCTTGCGCGGCGCCATCCGAGAATGCGGGCTTTGGGCGCACCCGGCCCTGCCACCGCCGCCGAGCGGCTCCGTCCCTTCCCTTTCCTGAACCCCGCCATGCCCCTGCACTTCCCGACTTCCTTGCGCCTTGCCTCCCTCGGTGGCGGCCTGCTGGCCGCCCTGGCCTGCGGCACCGCTGCGGCACAGACACCGGCCGCCGGCGCCGACTACCCCACGCGGCCCATCAAGCTCATCGTGACCTTCGTGCCCGGG
>NZ_MWOM01000339.1:0-278 GCF_012931925.1 Acidovorax sp. SRB_24 | reverse complement strand
CGAGCGCGTGTTCGACCAGCGCATTGCGATCCATGCGGTCGCCGGGCAGTGGGTGGCGCTGCCCCAGCTGCAGAGCGCGGGCGCACCGCCCTGATTTTTTGGGGCGCCGCCGGCCTTGGCCGTGCGTGCGCCCGCTGTTTTTTGGAGAGTCCCCGATGCAGATTGAAACCCCACCCCAAGCCAAGCCCTACGACAAGCCCGAGGGCGAACGCCGCGGCCTGGTCATCGTCCACACCGGCAACGGCAAGGGCAAGAGCACGGCCGCGTTCGGCCTGGCG
>NZ_MWOM01000214.1:0-560 GCF_012931925.1 Acidovorax sp. SRB_24 | reverse complement strand
TGCCGCCAGAAGAACAGCGCCGTCATCACCAGCCCCGTGGCCACGATGCCGCCGCGCAGCCAGGCCGCTGGAATGCGCCGCGCCACGCGCGCGCCGCCGTAGCCGCCGGCGGTGGCGGCCACCATCATCCACAGCGCGTAGGGCCAGTCCACCACGCCGCCGGCCGCGTACACCGCCACGGCAATGGCCGTGAGCAGCGCCGAGACTAGGTTCTTCAGGCCGTTCATGGCGTTGAGCTGGGTCTGCCCGAGCAGGCCGAACAGCGCCAGCAGCAGGATGCCCAGGCCGCCGTTGAAGTAGCCGCCGTACACGGCCACGGCCAGCACGCTGATGGCGGCCTGGGTCGGCGACGTGGGCTGGGCCCCGGCGAGCATCTGGCGCAGGCGCGGGCCGCAGGCGAACAGCACGGTGGCGGCCAGCAGCAGCCACGGCACGACGATCGAGAAGGTCGCGTCGGACGTCACCAGCAGCAGCGCCGCCCCGAGCGCGCCGCCGACCAGCGACAGCACCACCAGCCGCGCCATCGACAGGCCCGGCGGCGCCTGCGTGTCTTCGCGGAA
>NZ_MWOM01000329.1:0-282 GCF_012931925.1 Acidovorax sp. SRB_24 | reverse complement strand
CGTCAGCATGTTCGACAAGCTGCAGCAGGCCAACCGCCTCAACGACAACGGCTCCTGGCCCTACCTGCGCAGCCACCCGCTGACCACGCAGCGCATCGCCGACATGCACGCGCGCTTGCCGCCCGGCAGCAGCACGGCGGCGACGGCGCCGACGCTCGAGCATGCGATGGTGGCGGCGCGCGCGCGCGTGCTCTCCCGGCCCGGCGTCGACGTGCTGCGCCAGTGGCTGGCCGAGCCGCAGGGCCCGGGCTTTGCGGCGCTGGGGCCGGTGCGCCAGGCCGG
>NZ_MWOM01000223.1:0-510 GCF_012931925.1 Acidovorax sp. SRB_24 | reverse complement strand
TCAGTGAAAAAAGGAGACATCATGAAAGTGAATCTGCAGGACAAGCGGGCCCTGAAAGTGGCCACGACCGCGCTGGCGGGGGCCGTGCTGGCCGCATGCGGTGGTGGATCATCCCTTCCCACCAACGAGCTTCCCAAAGGCGTGTCGCAGGTGAGCGCCACGGTGTACCCCGCGACCACGGTGGGCAAGGGCGACACTGCCGCCACGCAGGACCTGCTGACCGGGGGCATCGGCAAGACGGGCCTGGGCGGCGCTACGCCTGCCTATGTCGATCCCGCCAACCCCACGGCGGCCGAACTGCGCCGCAACGCGCTGTATTCCAATTACCGCGGCATCCTGGATTACTCGGCCAATGGCGGCTATGGCACGCTGTACGGCCCCAACGTCACCACGGCCGGTGTTGTCACGGCCAGCGAGGGTTTGATTCCCGGCCGTGAACACGTGGCGGTGCTCGACGATGGCTCGGGCCGCAAGCGCACCGTGATCGCGGTGCAGGTGCCCGACAGCTTC
>NZ_MWOM01000190.1:0-651 GCF_012931925.1 Acidovorax sp. SRB_24 | reverse complement strand
GTGTTCTGGGGCATCAAAGGGGCGTCCTGGTACGCCACGCAACCGCTGCTGCACCTCAAGGTGGCGCTGTTCGTGGTGATGGTGCTGCTGTCCATCCGTCCCACGCTGGCCTTTCGGCGCTGGCGCCGTGCCCTGCACGCCACTGGGGCCCTGCCCGCCGCGGACGAAGTGGCCCGCGTGCGCCGCCTGGTGATGGTGCAGTCGCATCTGCTGCCCGTGATCGCTGTGGTGGCGGTGTTCTGGGCGCGCGGCTGGTAGGTCGCAGTGTGACAAAATGTAGGCCCGCTCCGAAGGCTCTGGCTGTAGGCGCACGCTCGAGCCGCGGCTTTGCGCTTTGAGTGACCCGGCTGCGCCCAGGCGCATGCCACGCAGAATCCCAGGACCTTGTATGACGCGTGCCGATGCGCAGATGACCACCCCACCGCCGCCGGGCGCCGCCGCGCCTGCGCGCGGCGCGCAGCACGCGCTGCAGGGGCTCGCAAGCGTTGACTGGACGTGGGCGATCCTCGGGCTGTTTGGCGTGCTGTGGCTGTGGCACTTGAGCAGCGTGGCGCTGAGCCCGCCGGCCGACAATATCGAACAGCTCAGCTGGATGCGCTCACTGCAATGGGGCTACTACAAGCACCCGCCGCTGCCCACCTGGATGCTGTG
>NZ_MWOM01000186.1:0-684 GCF_012931925.1 Acidovorax sp. SRB_24 | reverse complement strand
GTGTTCTGGGGCATCAAAGGGGCGTCCTGGTACGCCACGCAACCGCTGCTGCACCTCAAGGTGACGCTGTTCGTGGTGATGGTGCTGTTGTCCATCGGGCCCACGCTGGCCTTCAGGCGCTGGCGCCGCGCGCTGCACGCCACCGGGGCCCTGCCCGCCGCGGCGGAAGTGGCCCGGGTGCGCCGCCTGGTGATGGTGCAGTCGCATGTGCTGCCCCTGATCGCGGTGGTCGCGGTGTTCTGGGCGCGCGGCTGGTAGGTCGGGGTCGCAAAAAAGGCCGGCGCGGTCTGGGCGCGCCGCAAATGCTCCCTAGAATCGCGCTCTGCTGACGGCCTGCGGCCCCTTCGCCGCGCAGTCTCGTTCTTTCCATCCATGCCCCGGTTGCACCGCGCCGCATGCCATGGACACTCACCAGGATCTTGCAATGACCCGCGCCGATGCACACATGACCGCCCCAGCCTCCCGCGTTGCCGCGCCCGCGCGCCGCGCCGTGCGTGCGCTGCTGGGGGTGTCGCCGGCGGCCTGGACCTGGCTGGTCCTGTTGCTGTTTGCCGGGGTTTGGCTGTGGCACTTGAGCAGCGTGGCGCTGAGCCCGCCGGCCGACAATATCGAACAGCTCACCTGGATGCGCTCACTGCAATGGGGCTACTACAAGCACCCGCCGCTGCCCACCTGGATGCTGTG
>NZ_MWOM01000194.1:0-629 GCF_012931925.1 Acidovorax sp. SRB_24 | reverse complement strand
CGCTCGGTGGGCGTGGGCTCGGCGGGCACGCGCGCCCAGGCGTGCTTGGTGCTGCAGACCGTGTCGCCCGCAGGCTGCTCGTATTCGACTTCCTTGATGGCGATGGTGGTCATGCGAATTCCTCGAGGCGCATCGAGAAGTCGGTGGCCTTGACGTCCTTGGTGAGGGTACCGATGGAGATGCGGTCCACGCCGGTTTCTGCAAGGGCGCGCAGGCCCTCGAGCGTGACGCCGCCCGAGATTTCGAGGATGGCGCGGCCCGCGTTCAGGCGCACGGCATCGTGCAGCAGGGCCAGCGGCATGTTGTCGAGCAGCACCATCTTGGCGCCGGCGCCCAGGGCCTCGTCGAGCTGGGCCAGGGTTTCGACCTCGATCTCGATGAATTGCGCGCGCGCCGCCACCTGCTGGGCCGCGCGCAGCACGGCGGTGACGCCGCCGGCGGCGGCAATGTGATTTTCCTTGATCAGCACGGCGTCGTGCAGGCCGATGCGGTGGTTGGTGCCGCCGCCCTTGCGCACGGCATATTTTTGCGCCAGGCGCAGGCCGGGCAGGGTCTTGCGCGTGTCGACGATCTGCGCGCGCGTGCCGCGCACGGCCTCGACGTAGGTGGCGGTCTTGGTGGCGACGGCG
>NZ_MWOM01000193.1:0-629 GCF_012931925.1 Acidovorax sp. SRB_24 | reverse complement strand
CGCTCGGTGGGCGTGGGCTCGGCGGGCACGCGCGCCCAGGCGTGCTTGGTGCTGCAGACCGTGCCGTCCGCGGGCTGCTCGTATTCGACTTCCTTGATGGCGATGGTGGTCATGCGAATTCCTCCAGGCGCATCGAGAAGTCGGTCGCCTTGATGTCCTTGGTGAGGGTGCCAATGGAGATGCGGTCCACGCCGGTTTCTGCAAGGGCGCGCAGGCCGTCGAGCGTGACGCCGCCCGAAATTTCGAGGATCGCGCGGCCCGCGTTCAGGCGCACGGCCTCGTGCAGCAGGGCCAGCGGCATGTTGTCGAGCAGCACCATCTTGGCACCGGCGCCCAGGGCCTCGTCGAGCTGGGCCAGGGTTTCGACCTCGATCTCGATGAACTGCGCGCGCGCGGCCACCTGCTGGGCCGCACGCAGCACGGCGGTGACGCCGCCGGCGGCGGCAATGTGGTTTTCCTTGATCAGCACGGCGTCGTGCAGGCCGATGCGGTGGTTGGTGCCGCCGCCCTGGCGCACGGCATACTTCTGCGCCAGGCGCAGGCCGGGAAGGGTCTTGCGCGTGTCCACGATCTGCGCGCGCGTGCCGCGCACGGCCTCGACGTAGGTGGCGGTCTTGGTGGCGACGGCG
>NZ_MWOM01000246.1:0-450 GCF_012931925.1 Acidovorax sp. SRB_24 | reverse complement strand
CCATGCTGTGCCTCCTGCGGCCCGCTGGAGCGGGCTCTGCCGCGCAAGATAGCCCATCCGGGCGCTGGCGGGGCGATGCTGTGGCGCCAAGGTGACGCACGGGTGCAGCTGCGGCCGCGGGCCTGCGCGGCGCAGGGTCCAGGTTTGCTCTTGGTTTTATAGCTGCAAGCGCTGATTGGATAAGGGTTTAAGGCCGGTTTGTCTTGAAAAAAAGGGCTGGAAGGCGCAGCTTCCAGCCCTGGCGGGCCGAGGCGTGGCGGCGCGGCCGCCGCGGGGCGCTCAGCGCACGCGCATGCCGGGCGTTGCGCCGGGCAGGGGTTCGAGCACGTGGATGCCGGGGTTCGCCTTCTCGTCGCCATGGCTGGCAGCGAGCACCATGCCTTCGGAGATGCCGAACTTCATCTTGCGCGGCGCGAGGTTGGCGACCATCACCGTGTGCTTGCCCACCAG
>NZ_MWOM01000182.1:0-707 GCF_012931925.1 Acidovorax sp. SRB_24 | reverse complement strand
GGCGGACCGGGGCGCGGGCCTGGAGCCGGTGGGGGCCGATGCGGCGCGCCACATCGAGGCGCTGGCCAGTGCGTTCGGCCAGTGGGAGCGTGCCAAGGGCGCGCTGCCCGGCCTGTCCCCGTCGGACCCGGACAGTGCCCTGGCCTTTGTGGAGGGGCGGCTGCGTGCGCTGCAAAAGGTGCTGGTCGAGGCCGGCGCGCACCCCGACCAGCAAAGCCAGTGGCTTGAACCGCTGCAGGGCGACACCGCCGGCCTGGCCGAAGTCGCTTTCGTCGGGCGCGAAGCCCTGTGGCAGCTCAAAACCATCGTCAACGCCAGCCAGCGCCGCTGGCCCGCGGTGATGGAGCGCCAGCACCCTGCCGATGCCGCGGTGGCCGACTGGTGCGATTGGGTGACCCAGCGGCTGTAGCCGCAGGGTTTTCGGGTATTTCCATCAAAACCGCTTCAAACGCTTGATGGTATTGCGCTGAAAGCTCTTTTTTCGATAGCGCATTGCGCTCCAGAGGATGCGCGTCTTCTGTGAAGGAGCGAGAAAAATCCGATAAATACTGTATATTTGAACAGTATTTATCGGACGCCCAATGCCTGCTTCTCACGCCCCTTCGACTGCTGCCCTCGGACCCCGGCCCGCGCTGTTGGCGCTGCCCGGCGTGTGGCAGGCGGACCAGCTGGGCCAGGCGGCGCGGGTGCAGCCGTCGGGCCATGCC
>NZ_MWOM01000250.1:0-440 GCF_012931925.1 Acidovorax sp. SRB_24 | reverse complement strand
GACGGCGGCGAGCTGCTCGGGGTTGAGGTGGTGCAGCAGCGGCGATGCGGCGGCGGGCGCGGGGGCGCCAGAAAACAGGTCTTGTGGGAACATGCGCCATTGTAGAAAGCACCACCGCAGAACGCTGGCAAGGACACCGGACCATGAAACATCTGCTCGCTCCCCTGGCGCTCGCTGGGCTTTGCCTGCACGGCCTGCGCAGCGCCGCGCAGGCCGTGTGCAGCAGCGACGGCGCGCCGCAGCCGGCCGCGCTGTTTGAGCGCTTCACCGGCGCCGGTTGCGAGGACTGCTGGCGCGACCCGACCACGCCTGCGCCGGGCCCGCGCGCCCTGCTGCTCGACTGGATTGTTCCCGGCACCCAGGGCGACGCGGCGCCGCTGTCGGCCGCCGCCCTGCCCGAAGCCGCCGAGCGCCTGCAGGCCCTGGGCCGCGCACGGCCC
>NZ_MWOM01000318.1:0-293 GCF_012931925.1 Acidovorax sp. SRB_24 | reverse complement strand
GCCGCCAGGTCGAGGAATTTCTGGTCGTCGGCATCGCGGCAGGCGGGGGGCACGCGCGGCGCCACCGGCGCCAGCTGCACCTGCGCATCGAAGGCTTGCACCACCGAGGCCACGCTCAAACCGTAAAACGCCAGCCGCGGCACGATGTGCGGGTACGCCAGCACGCGCTCCAGTTCCTCGCGCATGGCGCCGGTGGCCAGCCAGCGCAGCTGGCCCGCGCCCAGCAGGTCGCGCACCGGGGCCACGGCCGGGTCGCCAAACACCAGCAGGTCGAGCACGATGTTGGTGTCCAG
>NZ_MWOM01000183.1:0-698 GCF_012931925.1 Acidovorax sp. SRB_24 | reverse complement strand
CTGCGCGGCAAGGGCTTCGCGCTGGGCCGCGGCGCCGCGCCCTCAGCGCAGGCGGGCGCTTCCGGCGCCTGAGCCCCGGCACGGCGGCGGGCGGCACGGTTCTGCGTGACGGAACCACCCAGCCCGTCGGGCATTCCGCTGCCGCCGGGACAGCCGCTGGCATGGAGGTGTGAAAGTCATCTGGGCGACTCTGTGCGGCCCGATTCGATGGGGGTTTCCCCTAAATTGTTCTGCATTGCAGAATTCCGATCTGCCCTCGACACCGGCCTCGCTAAGCTGGGTTGGCATTCCATTCTTCCCTTGACGGCCCGCTTGCGCGGTGTGCCGCCGGGGCCGGATGCACAGCCCAACCCACAGGAGTCAAGTCGATGGAGATCTTCCGGTTCCCGGGGACGTCAGGCCGAGCGGCGTGTCCGTCCTCCCTTTCCAGGCCCGCAGGCGCCCTGTCCAGCCCGCGCGGCGGGGGGGGCGGCTGATGGACATCTTTCTGCAACAGGTGCTCAACGGCCTGACGCTGGGCGGCATCTACAGCCTCGTGGCCCTCGGCCTGACGCTGGTCTACGGCATCCTGCACGTACCCAACTTTGCGCACGGCGCGTTCTACATGGTGGGCGCCTTCGTCTCGTTCCACCTGATGTCGGCCTGGGGCTGGAATTACTGGCTGGCCATGGCCGGCGCGGCGGCCTGCGTGGCGCTGT
>NZ_MWOM01000358.1:0-254 GCF_012931925.1 Acidovorax sp. SRB_24 | reverse complement strand
TCATCCTGGGCAAGCAGGCGATCGACGACGACGCCAACCAGACCGGCCAGATGCTCGCGGCGCTTGCCAACCTGCCCCAGGGCACATTCGCCAGCCGCGTCGAGGTCGTGGACGGCAAGGTGAACGTCACGCGCGAAGTCGACGGGGGGCTGGAGACGCTGGAGCTCACGCTGCCGGCCGTGGTCACCACGGACCTGCGCCTGAACGAGCCGCGCTACGTGACGCTGCCCAACATCATGAAGGCCAAGAAAAAG
>NZ_MWOM01000353.1:0-259 GCF_012931925.1 Acidovorax sp. SRB_24 | reverse complement strand
CGCCAGGCCGAACGCGGCCGTGCTCTTGCCCTTGCCGTTGCCGGTGTGGACGATGACCAGGCCACGGCGCTCGCCGTCGGGTTTCTCGTAGGGCTTGGCCTGGGGTGGGGTTTCCATCTGCATCGGGGACTCCAAAAAACAGTGCGCACGGCCAGGCCGGCGCCGCAAAAATCAGGATGGCGCGCCGTGCAGCTGCGGCAGCGCCACCCACTGCCCGGCGACCGCATGGATCGCAATGCGCTGGTCGAACACGCGCTCG
>NZ_MWOM01000165.1:0-777 GCF_012931925.1 Acidovorax sp. SRB_24 | reverse complement strand
CGTGGTCAAGAACAAGATCATGTACGGCAAGAAGGTCAAGGGCATCGAGCGCAGCACCTTCCTAGTCAACGAAGAAGGCATCCTGACGCACGAGTGGCGCGGCCTCAAGGTGCCAGGCCACGTCGAAGAAGTGCTCAAGGCCGTCAAGTCCCTCAACGCCCTGAAAAAAGCGGCCTGACCTCCTCTGGCTGCGGCCAGCGCGCCACAGGTGCTCGCGAACGGTCTCAGGCGCCATGCATAATGGATCAATGCCGCTGAACTGCGTGACGCCTTCCTCCTGCACACAAGCCGCCTGGGCCACCAGGCGGCTTTTTGCTATCCAGACCTACCTGTCCGAGGCCTTGCACCATGCCCCTGCCCCCCGCCCCCACCCGGCGCGCCGCCCTGCTCTCACCCGAAGCCTACGAAGCCCCTGTCCGCCGCACGGGCGCACAGGTACAGGCCACTGCCCGCCCCACACCCGCAGCGCCTGAGGCCAGCGCGCAAGCGGCCCCCATGGCGCGAGCACCCGCGCGCAAAACCGCCACCGTCACCGCCAAGGCACGCAGCGCAGAAACGGCCCGCCACACCCCCGATGCGCCAGCGCAGGCACGCGCTCCGGCACCGGCCACCGCGCCCGCCGTGGCCAAGGCTGCGCCTGCGGCACGCACCGCTGTCCCGATGGCTGCCGCCGCAGCGCCTTCGCGCGCCCGCAAGGCCCGTGGTACGGGCCCCGCCAAGCTCTTCGTGCTCGACACCAACGTGCTGCTGCACGATCCCACCTGCCTGTTCCGCTTC
>NZ_MWOM01000313.1:0-305 GCF_012931925.1 Acidovorax sp. SRB_24 | reverse complement strand
GCCATTGCAAATCTCCTGAAAAGAACTGTCTGAATATGGCGTTGCCGCCAACCTGGTGCCAGGGCACTGGCCATACGGTTCACAGCGCCGGCGTGGCCTGCTGTTGAACGGCGGGCTGTTTACGTCCCGTTGCAAATGTTTTCGGACAAGCCTGCAAAAACTTTAGGGCAGAACGCACAAGTTGCCAGGTTTTTATGCGCTTTATCACGCCACTGCGCATTCCGATGGCCTTTCACAATTCCCCCATCGTTCCCGTCTTGTCTGCCGGACGGTGGAGCTTCTACCGGCGCAGAGATGGTTTTTTA
>NZ_MWOM01000302.1:0-316 GCF_012931925.1 Acidovorax sp. SRB_24 | reverse complement strand
CTTTTCGCGCACCACGTCGCTGCCGCAGACCGGGCAGTGCGCGGGCATGCGGAAGTTGGGGACATAGGGCTTGCGCGCAACGTGTGTGTCCGCGATCAGGGCCGTGGCATCGCCGCCGGCGTGCGCGAGCGCTTCCCCGTCGGGCACGCCAACCGGCACATGGGCGGTCACCCGGCCCACCACTTCCGGAATGACGTCGCCAGCGCGGCGCACCACCACGGTGTCGCCCAAGCGCACATCCTTCTTGCGGATTTCGAACACGTTGTGCAGCGTCGCGTTGGTCACCGTCACACCGCCCACGAACACGGGCGCCAGG
>NZ_MWOM01000195.1:0-618 GCF_012931925.1 Acidovorax sp. SRB_24 | reverse complement strand
AACGAGATGCCGTAGAGCCCGGTGGCGACGGAAATCGACAGGCCCATGCGCACGGCGGGGGTCCAGGAAGACGGTCGCAAAGTCGGTCGGGGGGTATTCATTGAAATTAATTTTGATAGCTGCCAGCGCTTGCCACATCAGCGCTGGAGGCCAAAAACACCACAAAATGGAGGACAACCGCATTGCAGGTGTGCCGGGCGCGGGCAATTCACACATCCCCCAGTCCATGCCATGGGCGCGACCCATACCAGGGCCCCCGCGCAAGGGCCGCCCCGCCGCGCTGGAGCGTCACCCTGGGGGAAGGCGCCATAGGCGACTCAGGGGGGCAAAGACTAATGCGCCTGGTCCCAGTTCGGCCCCACGCCGACCTCGGCCAGCAACGGCACCTTGAGCTCGGCCACGCCGGCCATCAAGCGCGGGATGTGGCTGCGCAGCCAGTCGACGTCGCCCTCGGGCAGTTCGAACACCAGTTCGTCGTGCACCTGCAGCACCACCAGCACCTCGGGCTTGTGCGCGTCGAGCTCTTTTTGCACCGCCACCATGGCCAACTTGATGAGGTCGGCGGCCGTGCCCTGCATGGGCGCGTTGATGGCCGCGCGCTCGGCGCCGCTGCGGCGC
>NZ_MWOM01000297.1:0-327 GCF_012931925.1 Acidovorax sp. SRB_24 | reverse complement strand
CGGGCTGGGGAGCCGAAACATCCATATGGGCCATCGCTGCGCTCGGCCCCCATTTGTGCGCGCTTTCGCTGCGCCCCGCCAGGCCGAGCGCAGCGATGGCCCGGGTGGCTGTTCGGGTGTTGGTCTGCTGGGCTCTCCCGCCCCTCTGTCCGTGCCGAGGAGCGCAGCGCCGGGCGGAAAAAGGGCCGCGCGCTGTTTGAGCGCAGCGATTTTGCGCGGACCCCGCCCGGCGCGAGCACCGCAGGCTGCCCGCAGCAACGCTGCGGGACACGGACAGTGGGGTCGCCCTTTCTTTGGTGACTTTCTTTCGGCGAAGCGAAAGAAAGT
>NZ_MWOM01000335.1:0-279 GCF_012931925.1 Acidovorax sp. SRB_24 | reverse complement strand
GCGATGTTGCCGCCCGCCGCCGTCTTGAGCAGGTTGTACGAGATGTTGGCCGCGTCGATGTTGGGCAGCACCAGCAGGTTGGCGTTGCCCGTCAGCGTGCTGCGCGGCATGAGGGTCGCGCGCGCCTTGCCGTCCAGCGCCACGTCGCCGTGCATCTCGCCGTCGACTTCCAGCCAGGGCGCCTGCAGCCGCAGCAGCTCCAGCGTCTCGCGCATTTTCACGGCGCTGGGCTGGTGGCTGCTGCCGAAGTTCGAGTGCGAGAGCAGCGCCGCCTTGGGC
>NZ_MWOM01000213.1:0-560 GCF_012931925.1 Acidovorax sp. SRB_24 | reverse complement strand
TGCCGCCAGAAGAACAGCGCCGTCATCACCAGCCCCGTGGCCACGATGCCGCCGCGCAGCCAGACCGGCGGAATGCGCCGCGCCACGCGCGCGCCGCCGTAGCCGCCCGCGGTGGCGGCCACCATCATCATCAAGGCGTCGGGCCACTGCACCACGCCGCCGGCCGCATACACCGCCACGGCAATGGCGGTGAGCAGCGCCGAGACCAGGTTCTTCAGGCCGTTCATGGCGTTGAGCTGCGTCTGCCCGAGCAGGCCGAACAGCGCCAGCAGCAGGATGCCCAGGCCGCCGTTGAAATAGCCGCCGTACACGGCCACGGCCAGCACGCTGATGGCGGCCTTGGTCGGCGACGTGGGCTTGGCGCCGGCCAGCATCTGGCGCAGTCGCGGGCCGAAGGCGAACAGCACGGTGGCCGCCAGCAGCAGCCACGGCACGACGATCGAGAAGGTGGCGTCGGACGTCACCAGCAGCAGTGCCGCCCCGAGCGCGCCGCCGATCAGCGACAGCACCACCAGCCGCGCCATCGACAGGCCCGGCGGCGCCTGCGTGTCTTCGCGGAA
>NZ_MWOM01000209.1:0-582 GCF_012931925.1 Acidovorax sp. SRB_24 | reverse complement strand
CTCGGCGCGGCCGCCCTGCGCCACCAGCACCGCGCCCTGGTCGCCGGGCGGGGCCGCCGCCACGCCCGGCATGCCCTGGGCAGGGGCACGCAGCGCCGCCTGGGGCAGCACCAGGGCGCTGTCGCGCCGCCCGGTCTCGACCTCGACCGACAGCGTCATGTCCTCGCGCAGGAAGGCCGGCGCCGGCCCGGCCA
This sequence comes from Acidovorax sp. SRB_24, assembly GCF_012931925.1. NCBI lineage: Bacteria > Pseudomonadati > Pseudomonadota > Betaproteobacteria > Burkholderiales > Comamonadaceae > Acidovorax > Acidovorax sp. SRB_24. Next base: position 388 of record NZ_MWOM01000209.1, on the reverse strand, counting down.
GCGCGAATTTGGCCTCGATGGCGCCACGCTGCGCATCGACGGCCGGGGCAATCGTCAGTACGCGCGCGGCAAAGCGCTGGTCGGGAAAGGCGTCGGCCACGACCGTGGCGGGCTGCCCGGGCCGCAGCTGGTCGAGAAAGCGCTCGTCCACCTGGGCGACGAGCTGCGTCGGCCCGGCCAGCGCCAGGCTCAGCAGGGCCTTGCCCGGCTGCACGATCTGTCCGGGCTCCACCGCGCGCACCAGCACGCGCGCATCGGTCGGCGCACGCAGCAGGGTTTGCGCCAGCCGTGCGCGCGCGGCCGCCGTGGCGGCGCGCGCCACATCGAGCTGCGCCTGGGCCTGCACCACGTCGGTGCCGGTGTCGGCGCTGGCCTGCCGCTGCGCGCG
>NZ_MWOM01000237.1:0-485 GCF_012931925.1 Acidovorax sp. SRB_24 | reverse complement strand
GAGCGACAAACAGGGCGTGGTGCGCCCATCGCTCGACATGGTGGCGCACCAAGTGCTGACGGCATACCACGTTCAGCACAAACGGGCTGCCATGCAATCGCCCGAACCGCGCGAGTTGCCGCACGAGCCCCTGGACTCCTGAGCGCAAATACCCCGGATTCGACCGCGAGAACCCAGCGCCACCCACGCCGCGGCCCTCGCAGTCTGGCCCAACCCCGTTGTGTTCTGGATCTACCGCTGTGCCGCCTATGCACAGCTGAACCTGGCCGACGACGCCGCGATCCTGGCGCTGATTTTTTGTTGACCTTGCGCTGTTTTCACAACCCGCTACGCGCGGGTTTTTTGCCATAGACAGATAGGCCAGCCCTGTTCGGCAGGGCACAAAAAATAAAAAACCCGCTATCGCGAGACAGCGGGTTTTAGTTTACTTGGGGTGGCTGATGGGGCTCGAACCCACGACAACAGGAATCACAATCCTGGACTCT
>NZ_MWOM01000321.1:0-292 GCF_012931925.1 Acidovorax sp. SRB_24 | reverse complement strand
CACCGGGCCGATGGCGATGTTGCCGCCCGCCGCCGTCTTGAGCAGGTTGTACGAGATGTTGGCGGCGTCGATGTTGGGCAGCACCAGCAGGTTGGCGTTGCCGGCCAGCGTGCTGCGCGGCATGAGTTTGGCGCGCGCCTTGCCGTCCAGCGCCACGTCGCCGTGCATCTCGCCGTCCACCTCGAGCCAGGGCGCCTGCGCGCGCAGCAGCTCCAGCGTCTCGCGCATCTTCACGGCGCTGGGCTGGTGGCTGCTGCCGAAGTTCGAGTGCGAGAGCAGCGCCGCCTTGGGC
>NZ_MWOM01000340.1:0-277 GCF_012931925.1 Acidovorax sp. SRB_24 | reverse complement strand
CGGCGTCGGACTGGGCGCGGAAGGCGCCTGCCTGCACGAAATAATCGAACGGGTCCACGCTGGACGTGGCGGCAGACTTGGACTTGGCCTTGACCAAGTCACCCAAGGGGTCTGCCGAAGTGGTGGCCTTGGCGCTGCCCGCAGGCGGCACCTTGCCCGCGACCGCGGGGGGCAATGGCGCTGTAGCGGGGGCGTCGGGCGCATGTGCCGCGGCAGGCGGCGTGGCCGGGGGCGCTTCTGCCCCCACCGGGCCCGACGCCTCGGGCGCTGTGGTGCG
>NZ_MWOM01000364.1:0-248 GCF_012931925.1 Acidovorax sp. SRB_24 | reverse complement strand
TGCAGCCTTCTTCGCGGTGGCGGTCTTTTTCGCCGGCGCAGCGGCCTTCTTGGCAGGAGCCGCAGCCTTCTTCTCAGGAGCCGCAGCCTTCTTCGCAGGGGCTGCGGCCTTCTTCGCAGGAGCTGCGGCCTTCTTCGCAGGAGCTGCGGCCTTCTTCGCAGGAGCTGCGGCCTTCTTCGCAGGGTTTGTCGCCTTTTTCGCCGGTGCTGACTTCTTGGCGGCCACGGACTTTTGGGCCGCAGCGGCCT
>NZ_MWOM01000266.1:0-393 GCF_012931925.1 Acidovorax sp. SRB_24 | reverse complement strand
CTTCGGGCCATGTGAGCGCCGAGCAGTTCGACGCCTGGGTGCAGCCGGCGCACATGGTCTAGGCGGTTGTGCTGCGGCAGCGGCCGGGGCCCAGCGGCGCACACCGCATGCGTGCAGGATGTCCATGCCAGTGATTCGCACTCTGGCGCTGCCGCTTTTACTATCGATTCAATAGCTGCTTGCGCTTACCCCGTAAGTGTTAGGGGCTGTTTTTGCCTCTGTCTAAAAAAGCCCGCCAGGCTTTCACGATGCCAGGGCCAGCACCTGATCGGCCACGGCCTCGATGCCGGCGGGCGAGAGATCACCAGCCACCACCGCCTGGCGCCCGGCCCACTGGAACAGGTGCGTGCTTTGCGAGCGCGCATACAGCGGGTCGTAGTGCAGCGCCACCAG
>NZ_MWOM01000101.1:0-8197 GCF_012931925.1 Acidovorax sp. SRB_24 | reverse complement strand
ACTCGCCCGTGCTGCGCTGGGGATGGCCGAAAGGCGCGTTGCCAAAATAGCCGGGAAGCGGCGGTAGTCCAAAGCAAGCTGAGGGTACAGACGGCCACAAACGGCTGATGAAGTTACCGCAACGGTGGTCCGGTTCAGGCTGGTTGCCGTCATCCAGTTTTGGAGGGCCGATGACCGCTGCCTCCATTACCGTCATTGGACCTTTCGCGGGCTAAGTGACCGCTGCACTGCCAAATCCGGCCATTCAGCAGAGCTCTCGCATATGTGACGACTCAGGTCCTAGAAGTGACCCATGAACGGCGGCACATCCACCCGCCCCGAAGTGGTCAATCACTCCGCGCACAGTCGGATAGCTCAGCCCCGTCATCGCCACGATCTGCGTCATCTTGATGCCCTTTTGTGCAGCCTCACGACCTGCTTTCGCCTCTCGTGTAACTGCTCCGAGGTCTGGTGTCTCGCGTCTTCTTTTCCACGACCAACAGATGGGGGGCTCACCTCGACAATTCAATCTTCATCGGGCCGAATCTATAAGACTGGCGCGTACAGCCTGCGCACTGCACACGCTGCGAGCGCCGTTGGCGCCTTGCAGGCACTCAGGCTTGCTCGCGCTGGCGCAGCAGGTCAAGCGCCACGTCCACGATCATGTCCTCCTGCCCGCCCACCATGCGGCGGCGGCCCAGCTCCACCAGAATGTCCACGGCCTTGATGCCGTACTTGGCGGCAGCCGCCTCGGAGTGGCGCAGAAACGAGCTGTACACGCCCGCGTAGCCCAGCGCCAGGGTCTCGCGGTCCACCCGCACCGGGCGGTCTTGCAGCGGACGCACGATGTCGTCGGCCGCGTCCATGAGCTTGTACAGGTCCGTGCCGTGGTTCCAGCCCAGACGGTCGGCCGCGGCAATGAACACTTCCAGCGGCGCATTACCCGCGCCCGCGCCCATGCCCGCCAGGCTCGCGTCGATGCGATCGCACCCTTCCTCGACGGCCACAATGGAGTTGGCCACGCCCAGGCTCAGGTTGTGGTGGGCGTGGATGCCCGTTTCGGTCTCGGGCTTGAGCGTGTCCTTGAAGGCACGGAACCGATCGCGCACGTCCTGCATGCCTAGCGCGCCGCCCGAGTCCACCACGTAGCAGCAAGTCGCACCGTAGCTCTCCATCAGCTTGGCCTGCTGGGCCAGGCCTTGGGGCGTTTGCATGTGGCTCATCATCAGAAAGCCCACGGCCTCCATGCCCAGGTGGCGGGCGTACTCGATGTGCTGCTTGGAGACATCGGCCTCGGTGCAGTGCGTGGCCACGCGCACCACGCGCACGCCGGCTTCATATGCGGCCTTGAGGTCATGCACGGTGCCGATGCCCGGCAGTAGGAGCGTGGCGATCTTTGCGTGCTTCACGACGCTGGCCACTGCTTCGATCCACTCCAGGTCGGTGTGGGCGCCAAAGCCGTAGTTGAACGAGGAGCCTTGGAGGCCATCGCCGTGGGCCACTTCAATGGAGTCCACCTTGGCCTCATCGAGCGCCTTGGCAATGGCGCGGGCGTTCTCGACGCTGTACTGGTGGCGAATGGCGTGGCTGCCGTCGCGCAGCGTCACGTCGGAGATATAGAGCTTCTTATGGGTCATGGGAACTCTCCTCAGGCGCTGGCCAGCATGCGGGCCGCAATTTGTTCGGCCGTGCGCAGGCCGGCGCTGGTCATGATGTCCAGGTTGCCCGCGTAGGCAGGCAGGTAGTGGGCCGCGCCTTCGACCTCCAGAAAGATGGAGGTCTTGAGGCCCGTGAGCGCATCGCCCACGCCCGGAATGCGGATGGGGCGGTCGATGCGGTCGAACTGCACCTGTTGCTTCAATCGGTAGCCCGGCACGTACGACTGCACGGCCGCGGCCATGCGCTCGACCGATTCGGCAATCGCCGCTTCGTCGGCCACTTCGCTGAGCGTGTAGACCGTGTCGCGCATGATCAGCGGCGGCTCGGCCGGGTTCATGACAATGATGGCCTTGCCCTTGGTGGCGCCGCCCACCACCTCGATGGCCTTGGAGGTGGTCTCGGTGAACTCGTCGATGTTGGCGCGCGTGCCGGGGCCGGCGCTCTTGCTGGCGATGGACGCCACGATCTCGCCGTAGTGCACCTTGGCCACGCGCGAAACGGCCGCCACCATGGGGATGGTGGCCTGGCCGCCGCAGGTGACCATGTTCAGATTGAGCGCATCGAGGTGCTGCCCGCCGTTGACCACCGGGATGCAGTACGGGCCGATGGCCGCGGGCGTGAGGTCGATCATGCGCAGGTCCGGCTTGAGCGCCCGCAAGAAGGCGTCGTTGTGCACATGAGCGCCGGCGCTGGTGGCATCAAAGACGAAGTCAATGTCGGCAAACTCGGGCAGGCGGGTCAGGCCCTGCACGCCCTCGTGCGTGGTGGCCACGCCCATGCGCGCTGCGCGCGCCAAGCCGTCGGAGGCCGCGTCGATGCCGACCATGGCCCCCATTTCGATGTGCTGGCCGTGGCGCAGGATCTTGATCATCAGGTCCGTGCCGATGTTTCCGCTGCCGATGATGGCAGCCTTGTATTTGCGGGTCATAGGGGGAGAGTGCTCCACGAAAAGAAATTCCAGATCCAGTGGCACGCGCGGTGCCGCTTACCGCCCTGCCGCCGTCAAGCTGGCGAGTACCTCGTCGGTGTGTTGCCCATGGTCGGGCGCGGGGCGGTGCACGCGGCACGGTGTGTCCGAAAACCTGAGAGGAAAGCCCAGCGTTTTCACCACGCCGTGCCCTGGGTGCTCCACCTCCATCACCATCTCCTGGTGGCGCACCTGGGGGTCTGCAAAGGCCTCGGGGATGGTCTGCACGATGCCACTGGGAACCCCCGCCGCATTCAGGCGCTCCAGCCAGTGGCTGCGGGTGTTGGACTGCATTTTTTCGGCGATGAGCGCATTGAGCGCCTCACGGTGGACCATGCGCTGGGCGTTGGTGCGAAACCGCTCCTCCTGCAGCACATGGGCAAGGTCCAATGCCGTGAGGAACTTGAGCAGAATGGCCTCCGTGCTCGGGGCGACGGCCACCTCGCCATCCGCCGCCGGGAACAGGCCATAGGGCGATGTGATGGGGTGGTCGTTGCCGTTCTTGACCGGTTCGCGCCCTGAGGCCAGGTAGTCGGAAGCGAGGTAGGCAAACATGCTCATGATGCTGTTCATCATGGGCGCCTCCACGTGCTGGCCCGTGCCGTTGAGGTCGCGCGCACGCAGGGCCGAAACGATGCCGAAGGCCGCATACACGCCCGCCACCAGATCGGTGATGGGCAGCCCGCTGCGCAGCGACGGCCCGTCACGCTCGCCGTTGACGCTCATGAACCCGCTCATCGCCTGGATCACGAAATCGAACGCCGGGCGCTGCGAATACGGACCTGTGGAGCCATAGCCGTTGATGCTGGCCACCACCAGGCGTGGGTTGAGGGTCTTGAGCGCCTCGGGCGTAAAACCCATGTCCGATAGGACGCCGGGGCGGAAGTTTTCCACCAGCACATCGGCCGTGGCCAGCAGGGAGCGCAGATGCGCCAGCCCCTCGGGCTGGCGCAGATCCAGCACCACGGAACGTTTGTTGCGGTTGAACGAAGCAAAGTACCAGCTCAGGCCTTCGGCTCCCTGGCCGATGTGGCGCACCGGGTCTCCGCTGTGCGGGTCCTCGATCTTGATGACGTCGGCCCCCATGTCGCCCAGCATCATGGTGCAAAACGGGCCGGACAAAATGCGCGTGAGATCGATCACGCGAACCCCGCTGAGGGGCGCGCGCAGCGCATCGTCGCTTGGAAGATTCATATCACTCATTCAATTCAACATGTCAATAAAGGGCATCGTGCGGCCCCCACATCGCGTTAGAGGCCCGCTCAACGCTCCAGGCCAAGGTTGGGCACCAGATGCCCGAGCAAACTGCGCGCTGCCGCGGGCAGGCTGTGCAGCGAGCGGAAAACAATGACCAGCTTGGTGTTCGCCCAGGGGTCGGTCAGCGGAATGAACTTGACCCCGTGCGCGCGGCTTTGCACGGTTTTGAACATCGAGGGCACCACCCCCACCCCCATGCCCGAGCCGACCATGCTGCACATGGATTCAAAACTGCTCACCCGGATGCGCGTGCGCTTGGCCACGCCGCCCTGCTTGGCGGTCTGGTCGAGCAATTGCGTCAGCACACTGCTGTGGCGCTGCTCCACCTGGTCGTACTGCAGGGCGTCCAGGTAACGCACCGAGCGCAGAGACGCCATCTCGTGGCCTTGTGGCACCACGATGCACAAGCGGTAGTCGGCATAGGGCACGTACTGAAATTCCGATGGCCGAAGAATGTCGGGCGCCACGCCCAAATCGGCCCGGCCGTCCAGCACGTCGCTGAAGATCTGCGGGGTGGACAGCTCCTCCAGATCGATCTTGATGCTCGGCTGAAGGATCAGATGGTCGCTGATCTTCTGCGCCAGCCCTTCGGCCAGCGAAGAGGGGCTCACGCGCACGCGGATGTGGCCGCGCACGCCGTTGGCGTACTCCGATATCTCCTCGTGCGCCCGGTCGAGCGCTTGCAGCACCAGGCGCGAGTGGTGGGCCAGCGCATCGCCCGCGGACGTGGGCTTGACGCCCGTGGCCGTCCGCTCCACCAAAGTCACACCGAGCTGTTTTTCCAGGTCGCTCAAGCGCTTGCTGATGGCCGAGACCACCACGTTCTGGCGAGCCGCAGCGCGGCTGATGCTGCCCTCCTCGATGATGGAAATGAAGATCCGGGCCGATGTGGAATCCAAGCGCCTGCTCATAAGTGGTCACATGCCTCGCGGTGATGCCTGGGCACATCCGCATGCGCCGCCAGGGTGGCCGCAGATGATGCCTTGATCGGTTCACCGTCGTGTCTGAGGTAGCGCGCTCAACCGGAAGCCGTGACCACATCATCCGCCGCGTGCAGGCGCAGGCGCCGACCCGCACGCATCACCTGTCCTGGCAGCGGTTTGCCCAGCAGTGCTTCCATCTGGTGGGCCACCTCCATGGCACCCTCCAGGCTCACGCCGCTCTCCCAACCGCACTCATCGAGCAGGTAGACCAAGTCCTCGGTGCAGATGTTGCCCGTGGCCCCGGCAGCGAAGGGACAGCCGCCCAGACCGCCCACCGAGGCGTCGAAGCGGCGCACGCCCATCTCCAGGCCCGCCAGCACATTGGCCAGCCCCACGCCGCGCGTGTTGTGCAGATGCAGGCACAGGTCGACCCCTGGGAACTCGCGGCGCAGCAGTGCCACGGTGTCGCGGATGTTGCGAGGGGTTGCCATGCCCGTAGTGTCGCCCAGCGTGAGGTGCTGCGCGCCGAGGGTCATGTAGGCCTCGGCAATGCGCAGCACGTTGTCTGCGGTGACTTCGCCCTCGAACGGGCAGCCGAACGCGGTGGCAATGGCGCCATGCACCTCCTTGCCCCCGCCCTGGAGCAGATCGGCCACATCGCGCATTCCCTCAAGCGAGGCGGCGATGCTGCGGTTGAGGTTCTTGCGATTGTGCGTGTCCGACGCGGAGCACAGCAACACCCCTCCGTCCACCGGCGTCTTCAGCGCGCGCTCAGCAGCGCGCACATTAGGCACCAAAGCCATCAGGTTTGTGTCAGGTCGCTTGCGAATGCCTGCCAGAACCTCCTCGGCATCGGCCAGTTGCGGCACGGCCTTGGGCGACACGAACGAGGTCACCTCGATGTGCCGGATTCCGGCGTCAATCATCCGATTGATCAGCGCAATCTTGTCGACTGCGGGAACGATGTGGTGCTCGATCTGCAGTCCGTCGCGCGTGCCGACTTCGATGATCTCGACACGGCGATCGGCACCGTCTGGGAAAAAACTGGGCATGGTGTGGCTCTGGGGGGCAGTAGGGCTGCGCTCAGTCAGCCTTCACGCCGGTTTCGGCAATGATGGTCTTGATATTCGCGACGTCGTCTGCCACGAACTTGGTGAACTCTTCCACGCTCTTCACGCCGGGCTCTAGGCCCTGCTCGTTCAGCACCTTCACCACATCGGGGCGCTGCGTCACGCGTTGAATCTCGGCATGCAGCTGGCGCGTGATTTCCGGCGACAGTCCGGCCGGGGCGAACACGCCAAACCAGCTGCCGAACTCCATGTTCTTGATGCCCAGCTCATCGAGCGTGGGCACATCGGGCAGCGAGGCGCTGCGCGTCTTGCTCATCACCGCCAGCGGCTTGAGCTTGCCCCCTTTGATCAGCGCCTGCGCGGAGGCAATGGAGGAGCCAGCCACATCCACCTGCCCACCGATCAAATCCGTCAGAGCAGGCGTGGAGCCCTTGTAGGGAATGTGTTGAAAGTGAATATTCGCGCGCGTGCGCAGCAGCTCGCTGGCAATGTGCGTGGCGCTGCCCGTGCCGGTGGACGCCAGGGTGATCTTTCCTGGATTCGCGCGTGCCGCTGCGGCCACGTCCGCAAACGACTGGTACTTGCCGTTAGCAGACGCCACGATCAGCATGGGCGTGCTGGCCAGGTAGGCCACGGGTTGAAAGCTCTTGACCGTGTCAAAGTTCACCTTCTGCAACCAGGGAGCCAGGATCAGGTTATCGCGCTGGCCGACGGCCAGGTCATAGCCCGTCGGTTGCAGGCGTGCCAGCTCCCCAATGCCGATGGTGCCGCTGGCGCCAGCGCGGTTGTCCACGGTCACCACCCACTGCTTGGTCTCCGTCAGCTTGGCCGACAGCGTGCGGGCGATGAAGTCGGTCCCTCCTCCGGGAGGAAAGGGGGTGACAAGGCGAACAGGCTTGTTCGGATAGGGGGCGCTGCTCTGCGCGCAAACGCCCAGGGATGCCAATGCCAGGGGGGCCGCGCACAGCGCGAGAAGGAATTGTTTTCTTTGCATGGTGATGTCTCCGTACCTGTTCGAGAAATGCGCAGGTTGTGTATGCAACTCGCCCGCACACACCTGCGCAATGCGAGAAGGCTCTTATTATTTTGAGAAGAACGCCCCGGGACAAGCGATGAATGCAGCACACACCATTCTAAAAAAGTGAAGTCAATGCCATTTCAACGCAAGCACCCCACTCATCTCCGCCCTTTCGTCCCGCTTGCGCCACGGCCTCCATCTCCAATAGAAATCTCGGTACAGCTCCTTGTTGCTCGGTGCTTTTGACTCGAGAACTTCCACCGAAAGCAGATACCGGCCTTTCACCAATAGTGAACAGATGCCCTTGCCCCGGCCTAGCGTGCGGAGCCGCCAGGCATTCCGCCCAAAAGCTCCTGAATTGATAGCTATTGATTCGGCCCTGTGAAGTTTAAAGCGGCATAGCGGACGCGGCGATCCTAGAAGTGACCCATGACCCTCTCTGGAGAGTTTTCCGACATCGCCGTGTGATCGTTGGCTGCCTCGCGTAATTTCGCCTTCGTCCTGATGGGTACGCGCTTACCCATCTCCTGCTTTAAATCAGCGTTGAGCCTCTCCTCGGGATTGAGCTCAGGGCTGTAGCTGGGCAGGTAGCCCACCGGCAAATCGAGCCATTGCTCATATTCCCGGCACCAGCCCTTCAAGGCATTCTTGGTTGGGTAACCCAGCTGACGGTTGGTTGGCCTGACGCGTTTGCCGAGCTTAATGTAGAGCTCTACGACTCGAATCCTGTCTTCGTACGAATACATGAACTACCTCCTGGTAGTCCAAGTTTTTGTCCGCATCCCCGTGCGACACTTTGGTGTCCCTTCGTATTCGATAGTGCCAGTTCCAGACCTCGATCAGCAGACGTTCGGGCAACCTCAGGGGTCCGGCACGCGGGCAATGTCGGCAGTACCCCTGAAACCGGCCATCGAGCCAGGGAGGTCGTTGGCATATGGACGACTGCAACGCGGCAGAGACCGTGAGTTGGGAGCGTGGTTCTCACCGACTGGAACCGCTGCACTCCTGACACTCAACCCACGAACCAAGGGCAGGGAAGCAGTCGGACGAACAGCGCGTCAAAGGGCTGTCACGAGCGCTTTAACAAGCAGCGCTGGGGTTCTGGGCGCAAAGACGAGCAAGCCGCCCCAAGAGGGCACTCCTTCGAAGAGCGCGCAGTGCAGCGTTACTGGCGCCAAGGCAGTCAGATCACTCCGGCTCCATAGAGCGACGAGAATGGAATGAATGCGGGCACCACGGCGTCGCCGGCCGATACAGCGGCGGAGGGTGTGCAGAATTTTGTGTAAACGGAAAATCCCACGCGGGCGCAAGCCCGCATGTCCGC
>NZ_MWOM01000170.1:0-756 GCF_012931925.1 Acidovorax sp. SRB_24 | reverse complement strand
CGGTGATCATCACCGGCTTCATGAACTACCTGTCGTAGGCGCCGCGGGCGCGCGGCGCCCGGTCCGGCTCAGGCCGCCAGGAACAGCGCCGGGTTCACCATGGTGCGGTTGAGCACCACGCCCCAGTGCAGGTGCGGCCCGGTCACGCGGCCGGTGGCGCCCACGGCGCCCAGGCGCTGGCCGGCCTGCAGCACGTCGCCCACCTGCACGCCGATCGCGCTCAGGTGGCACACCATGCTCAGCAGACCGCCGCCGTGGTCCAGCCACACCGTCTGGCCGTTGAAGAAATAGTCGCCCGTGTCGATCACCCGCGCGGCCAGCGGCGCCACGATGGGCGTGCCGGTGGGCGCGGCAATGTCCATGCCGCTGTGCGGATTGCGCGCCTGGCCGTTGAACACGCGGCGCAGCCCGAACGAGCCCGAGCGCCGCCCCGGCGTGGGCACCTGCATGGCCTGCAGGGTGGGCAGCGGCTGGCTGAACGTGGCCATGACGCGCGCCTGGTGGTCGCGCTCGCGCTCGTAGCGCGCCTGGTCCTCGGGCGACAGGTCCACCGTGCGCGGCGCCACCGTCAGGCGCTGCTCGGCGTAGCGCTGCGGAGCGATGTCGAAGGCCAGCGTGCGCTCGGGTTCGCCCGGCGTCCGCACCGTGACCTCGCCGTGGCCCGGCGCCTGGGCCAGCGCCAGGCCGAGCACGGCCGTCCAGGCGATGGCGTCCCCGACCACCAGCACCGGCACGCCAGCGCCGGTGAACACCTGC
>NZ_MWOM01000258.1:0-423 GCF_012931925.1 Acidovorax sp. SRB_24 | reverse complement strand
CGAAGCGGCGCTCGTTTCACCATGTGTGCGGCTCCCCTCGCAGCGCTGGATTGGGCGTTTGCAACTACTCTAACCGAGGCTGCGGTCCATTCAAATACTGCGCTGCAGCATCGGGGTCGGGCGGTGGCGCTAAGCCGTATGCCGCCACCCGAATGGCTGGCACCCGGCTGCGGTTCGCGGTGTTGGGGCGGCGGTGCCGGCATCCCGGGCAAGCATCTTTGGCATCCTGCGATTGCTTACCCGCCGCCCCAATCGCGATGGGATAATCGCCAGCTTTGCCACACGGCAGCTCTTGCGGAACCTCCCATGATTCTTGTCACCGGCGGCGCCGGCTTCATTGGCGCCAACTTCGTGCTCGACTGGCTGCGCAGCAGCGAAGAGGGCGTTGTCAACCTCGACAAACTCACGTACGCGGGCAACCTG
>NZ_MWOM01000206.1:0-595 GCF_012931925.1 Acidovorax sp. SRB_24 | reverse complement strand
GAAGGTCTTGCTCAGCGGCACAGTGTGTGCACCGCCCGACAGGCCGGAAGCGCTTGCGGCGCTTCGTATTGACGACCTGGCGATACCCCGCTGCAAAAGCGAGGTGGGAGCTACTCCCCTTCGGGCCGCGATTAAAGCACTGGTTGGCCTGGCTTGGCAATCTCTGGGGGCTTTCACCGGCCGCGGTCTTTGCGGGAAAACGGCCCATGGCCATTGCCACACCAGCGCTGCGTGCTATCAATTTTTCTGCATACCCCTGGCGGCCATGGGAGCGGGGCCGCGCCGCTATCATGGCCGGCCCATGGCCGCATTCCACATCATCGACATCGAGGCCGCGATCAACCACTGGCGCGTGCGTGCGCCTTCGCCCGACGGCATCACGCTGGCGCCGCAGCTGGCCGCGCTGGCCGAGGTCTATGCGCTGCTGGTCTACGGGCACCGCGACGAGATTGACGAACGCGATGTCCCGGCAGCGGCGCTGCAGGCCTGGGACGCCTGGTACGAGACCACGCCCGACACGCCCTGCATCGCGATCTGCTCGACCAGCCAGGGCGACGACTGGTGCAAGGGCTGCGGGCGCAGCTTCGAGGAGGTG
>NZ_MWOM01000207.1:0-586 GCF_012931925.1 Acidovorax sp. SRB_24 | reverse complement strand
GAAGGTCTTGCTCAGCGGCACAGTGTGTGCACCGCCCGACAGGCCGGAAGCGCTTGCGGCGCTCCGTATTGACGACCTGCCGATACCCAGGCCGTGCGGCCGGGGCGGGAGCTACTCCCCTTCGGGCCGCGATTAAAGCACTGCGCGCCCCGGTTTGGCAAGCGCCCAGGGCTTTGACCTTTTGCCAGGCTTGAAGTCAAACAGGCCGCAAACCCTTTGCGGGAAAGCGCGTGCAGCTATGCATTTGAGAGTGCAACAAAGCGCGCGCGGCACGCCGGTATCATGGCTGCCCATGGCCGCATTCCACATCACCGACATCGAGGCCGCCATCAACCACTGGCGCGCGCGCGCGCCGTCGCCCGACGGCATCACGCTGGCGCCGCAGCTGGCCGCGCTGGCCGAGGTCTATGCGCGGCTGATCTATGGCCACCGCGACGAAATCGACGAACGCGAGGTGCCGGCCCCGGCGCTGCAGGCCTGGGCCGCCTGGTACGAGACCACGCCCGACACGCCCTGCATCGCCATCTGCTCGACCAGCCAGGGCGACGACTGGTGCAAGGGCTGCGGGCGCAGCTTCGAGGAGGTG
>NZ_MWOM01000362.1:0-249 GCF_012931925.1 Acidovorax sp. SRB_24 | reverse complement strand
CTGTGCGGCGATGCGCAGGTGCGCAAGGTGCTGAGTGCGCCGCGCATCCAGCGCGCGGCGCGCAAGCCGGAGGCCGGCGCGGTGCAAGCCGGCGCGGCGCAGGCCGGCGCAATGCCTGCCGTGCCGGCCACAGCGTCACCGGCCGCCGCCGTGTCGGCGCAGGCCGCGTGGCTGCAATGGGCGCGTAAGATCGCTGCACAGACAGAGAACGTGGGCCCGCGGTTCGCCGACGAGGCCCGGCGCATGCAC
>NZ_MWOM01000252.1:0-433 GCF_012931925.1 Acidovorax sp. SRB_24 | reverse complement strand
TGTGGTGGCCCTGGAGCCCGAGCGCGCGCCCACGCTGCACAGCGCACGCGCGGCCGGCGCGCCCGTGGACGTGGAGGTCGGCGGGCTGGCCGCAGACTCGCTGGGCGCGCGCCGCATTGGTGCCATCGCCTGGGAAGTGGGCCAGCGCCACATCCACGAGGCGCTGCTGCTGCCGGACGAGGCCATCCGCGCCGCGCAGCTTTGGCTGTGGAAAGAGCTCAAGCTGGCCGTCGAGCCCGCGGCGGCCCTGGGCCTGGCGGCATTGCACAGCGGCGCCTACCGCCCCCAGCCGCAGGAAACCGTGGCCCTGATCCTGTGCGGCGCCAATTTCGACCCGGCCAGCCTGGCCTGAGGCCCGCACGCCACGCCCCTAAAATCGCACCATGCTTGACATCCTTCTTCTCCGCAAAGACCTCGACACCGCCATCGCGCG
>NZ_MWOM01000276.1:0-375 GCF_012931925.1 Acidovorax sp. SRB_24 | reverse complement strand
GCGCAGCGTCTGGGACAAGCGTTTTGGCGCTGCGCCGGCCGACGCCAAGGCGTGGGCGCGCCAGGTGCGCTTTCTGACCGCCCGCGGTTTTGCCGCCGACGTCGTGCGGCGCGTGGTGCCTGTGGCACCGCGCTGACGCGCCGGCCCGGGCCGCGCGCCCATGCGGCGGCCCCATCAACCATGCAGGCACCCGGCAGGCAGGCCGACGCGTTTGGCCCTGCCCCGGCTTGCCCGATCAGCGGTCACAGCCCCAGAGTGGGAGCCCGCAGTGGCGCCGGCTTCAGGCAAACCGAATTGGTGCAGTGATCGCAACGAAATGCATGGCCCGACCAAGCCGGGCGCAGGGCCCCGGCGCCCAAAGAAACCGACTCAGCG
>NZ_MWOM01000294.1:0-338 GCF_012931925.1 Acidovorax sp. SRB_24 | reverse complement strand
GCGCAGCGTCTGGGACAAGCGTTTTGGCGCTGCGCCGGCCGACGCCAAGGCGTGGGCGCGCCAAGTGCGCTTTCTGACCGCCCGGGGGTTTGCCGCCGACGTCGTGCGGCGCGTGGTGCCCACAGCACCGCGCTGAGGCGGCCGGCAAAGGCCGCGCCCCCATGCGGCAGTCCCAGCAACCGTGCATGGCATCAGTCAGGCACGCCGACGCGGGCACTGAACTCATAGCAGCGCGGGCTGGGGCTGCCTGCCACTCGCATCGGTAGCCGTCGCAGCGAAATGCATGGCCCGACCAAGCCGGGCGCAGGGCCCCGGCGCCCAAAGAAACCGACTCAGCG
>NZ_MWOM01000338.1:0-278 GCF_012931925.1 Acidovorax sp. SRB_24 | reverse complement strand
GCGCGAGGTCTGGCTGGCCGCCGACCACAGCAAGTTCCACCGCCCGGCCCTGGTGCAGCTGGCAACGCTGGCGCAGATCGACCGCCTGTTCACCGACGCCCCCCCGCCCGAGCCCTTCCCGGCGCTGCTGCACGAGGCGCAGGTCGCGTGCACCGTGGCGCGCGGCTGATCCGGCCCGCACGCCTTCCCCACCGCACCGCACTATCCTTGCCCGCCATGACCTACCTTCTCGCCCTCGACCAAGGCACCTCCAGCTCGCGCAGCATCGTGTTCGATGC
>NZ_MWOM01000399.1:0-211 GCF_012931925.1 Acidovorax sp. SRB_24 | reverse complement strand
ATCGACGATCACATGCGCCTCGCCCAGCTCGCGCTCGAGCGTGCCTGCGCGAACTCATCCTGATGACCCTGGCCGTGGAAGGCAAGCTGGTGCCGCAAGACCCTGCGGATGAACCGGCGAGCGTGCTCCTGAAGATTCAGGCGGAGAACGGCCGGCTAATTGCCGAGGGGAAGATCAAGCGGGACAAGCCGCTGGTGGAGATTGGGGAGGA
>NZ_MWOM01000211.1:0-577 GCF_012931925.1 Acidovorax sp. SRB_24 | reverse complement strand
CGCGGCCCGCAAGGCCTGCCGATGGGAACGCAGGTGATTGGCGCCTATGGCGACGACGAGCGGCTGATGGCGGTGGCCTCGTTTGTCAGCCAGGCCGCGCAGCCGCGCTGGGGGCTTTAGCCGCTGCGGCCTGCGGCCGGCGTGGCCGCGCATTCCGCAGCTTTGGGCCGCAGCGCCGCAGGCACCGACAACGCACGAAAAGCGGCCCCAGCCCTTGCCAGCCATGCGCAGAATGCTCCTATACAAGGAGCATTCTTTTCCCCGCACCGGGCCCACCGCCTGTGCCAGGCCCATGCATCACGCTGCGGCAAGGCAGCTCAGTACGTAGCCTACGTGCAGCGCCGCCCCCTGGTGCAGCACCGCCTCGTCGATATTGAACTGGGGGTGGTGGTGCGCAAACGTTGCGCCACAGGCCGCATTGCGCACGCCGATGAAGGCCATCAGGCCCGGGTAGACCTCCAGGAAATCGCCGAAATTCTCGGACACCATCAGCGGCGGGAAGTCGATCAGCGCTTGCGCGCCGTACAAGGCCTGGACGACCGCGTGCGCGCGCGCGCTTTCGCGCGCGTCGTTGACC
>NZ_MWOM01000175.1:0-721 GCF_012931925.1 Acidovorax sp. SRB_24 | reverse complement strand
GATCACCAGGCCCAGCGCCGAGTACATCAGCGAGCCCAGCAGCGCGGCGCCAAAGCCGCGCACGTGAAAACCGTCGAGCACGCCGGCCGCGGCCCAGAACATCAGCGCGTTGATGACGAATAGGAACAGGCCGAGCGTGACGATGGTGACCGGCAGCGTCAGCACCACCAGCACGGGGCGCAGCACGACGTTGAACAGGCCGATCACGAAGGCGGCGATCAGCGCGGTCGTGAAGCTTTTGACCTCCACGCCGCTGTAGAGATAGGCCACCAGCAGCAGCGCTGCGGCACTGAGCAACCACTTGAAAATGAGCTTCATGCGGGAAAGCATAGCGCATGCCCGCCCGCGGCCTGCGCGGTCTGTCGCGCCGGCCGCGCGGCGGGCAGGGGGCCGTGCGCCCGACGCAAAAACAGGGACCGAAGTCCCTGTGTCGTGGTGCCGGGGCCGGCCCGCAAAAGGCGGTGCGCGCCCTTCACCGCCCCTGGCCCGAGGCCGATCGGTCTTAGACCGCAGGCGTGCGGCTGGCCGCGGCCGCGGCGTGCCGCGAGGCGATCCAGCGGCCCAGGGCCAGCACCATCAGGGCCCCCGCAATACCGGCGCCGTACTTGATCCAGTCGTTGGCCTGGTCGATCTTGGGCATCCAGGCCAGGGTTTCGGCCACGGCCACGGCGGGGTCGGAGACGGCCATGGTGCCGGCGATCCAGCCCAGCAGCATGCCGCC
>NZ_MWOM01000238.1:0-471 GCF_012931925.1 Acidovorax sp. SRB_24 | reverse complement strand
GCCGAACTCGGCCATGATCGCCGCTTCGGTGGGCAGCTTGTCTGCGGGAGGGTAGCTGCCGTCACGGATGCGGTCGCCCAGCGTGCCCACCAACTCGTGCGCCAGCGAACGCGGGCGGCGCTGCATTGCCGGCGCAATGGCGGTGGGGGCCGGTGGGGCGGGGGCGTTTAGGGTGTGCAGGGGCATGGAGCGGGGCAGATCGGTCAACGGGCAAGGCATTTTGATCTTATATGACAACTGACCTCTTTTGCCATCATCTCCCTTGGGCTTGCATGCGAGCGGGCTGCCTGCGGCGCCGGCCCCACTTGCGGGTCCGCCACATGCCGGTCCCGCTTGTCCGGTGGCCCAAGCACACGGAGCGCGAAGGCCGCCCCGGGCCTCGATTTCTATCATTTCGATAGCTGCAAACGCTTGTCGTACCAGGGCTGCAGGCCTATTTGGCTTGAAACCGTGCTGGAACGCCTCAGTGGG
>NZ_MWOM01000242.1:0-460 GCF_012931925.1 Acidovorax sp. SRB_24 | reverse complement strand
CGACCTGCCGGGCCTGGTGCAGTTCCTGAAAGACCAGAAGATTGCCCTGCAGTACATCCCCGAGCGCCTGATCGTGCGCGACGCGCTGCCCGCCACGCCGTCCGGAAAGATCCAGAAATTCAAGCTGCGCGAGATGCTGCGCGAAGAAAAAACCTGACGCGCAAACACCCTTCTCCCACCCCCTCCGTGGCGCTCTGCGGAGGCTGCGCTCCGGGGCACGGCGCGCCACGGGCAGGGCATCGCGATAATGCCCGCCATGCCTGCCCACCCCCCTTCCCGCCCCGCGGCCCCGCGCGCTCCCGAAGACCGCCATTTCGTGGCGGCACTGGCGCGCGGGCTCGAAGTGCTGTCGTGCTTCCGCTCGGGCGACAAGGTGCTGGGCAACCAGGAGATCGCGCAGCGCTGCCAGCTGCCCAAGTCCACCGTCTCGCGCCTGACGACCACGCTCACGCGCCTGGGC
>NZ_MWOM01000282.1:0-362 GCF_012931925.1 Acidovorax sp. SRB_24 | reverse complement strand
CTTGGCCGATGAAGACGTGCGGGTGGATTTTTCCACGCAAACCTCACCGACCGATCGGGTGGCCGTGATCGTGACCGCTCCACTGACCCGCAATGAAATCTGGCAGCCGTTTGGACACCAGGAACTCAAGGTGTTTGTCGATGGTGCTGTCTATGCCGAAGCAGGCACGGCTTTGCCCCCGGACAGCGCAGCGCGCTAGTCTGGCTACCCATTTGGCGTGGCTCCTCGCCTATTCTCAGGCAGTTATATATTTATTTCCTGCGCCCCAAACTGCTGGATTTCTGCGTTCTTTCGCGCCCGAGTCAGCACAAAACGCAGAAACGCCCCCCTCATTGCTGAGGGGGGCGCGACTGGGCTGTAAG
>NZ_MWOM01000365.1:0-244 GCF_012931925.1 Acidovorax sp. SRB_24 | reverse complement strand
GCTACACCCTCACCCCCGCTTTGGCGCGGGGCTTGGCCGCGGCGCGGCTCCAGCCTCCCTCGCAAAATCCGGGACAACTGGTCTGGCTGGAGTTGTCAGCTCAGGCGGAGCCCGTTCTGAGTCCCGCCTCCGAGAAGCAGCTGGCCGGTTGGCGTGACGCTGGCTGGGCGGTATCCGCACGGGTGCTCACGGGCCCGCTTTTTTGGCAGACCGTGGCCACCGAGGAAGTCCCTGGCCTCGTGCA
>NZ_MWOM01000387.1:0-226 GCF_012931925.1 Acidovorax sp. SRB_24 | reverse complement strand
GCCGGCCGCCACGCTGCCGGCCACGCGCACCGCCACGCGCTGCAGGCCCGATTGCAGTTCCAGTTGGGGGGCCGTGCCGGGCTGGCTGGGCAGGCCGAGTGCCTGCAGCGCGGCGGCGTTGAGGAACACGGTGGCAGGCGCAAACAGCGCAAAGCGGTCGGGCGGCAGGCTCGCAAAAGGGCGCGGCATGAGCGCGGGCACCATGGCCGGCAGCAGCAGCGCATCG
>NZ_MWOM01000372.1:0-239 GCF_012931925.1 Acidovorax sp. SRB_24 | reverse complement strand
CAGGGCGCGCGTGATGGCCTGGCCCAGGCCGCGTGCGCCGCCGGTCACGAGCACCCATTGTTCGGATAACAGCATTGCATTGCCCTCCTGTAGAAATTGCTGGACTGCCAGCTGGTGACACGAAATGCGCACCGCCCCGGAAGCGTTGTGCCACACCAGGGCGGCGCCAGAAAAGCCTCAGTCCACCGAGGCGCCCGACGCCTTCACGGCGGCGCCCCATTGGCGCACTTCGCTGGCGA
>NZ_MWOM01000397.1:0-215 GCF_012931925.1 Acidovorax sp. SRB_24 | reverse complement strand
GAACTTGGCAATCGCCTTCAAACGCCCACGCTTATCGGCTGTATATTTTTAAGGTTCCTGGCAAAGAGCAGTCAGACCGGGGTCTTTCTTTTCTTGCCGACTTAGCTGCGATCAGCTGAGCCTTGAATTATAACAGGGTTTTTATTTCCCTGTCAACATTGTGGTTATTAACCACTCCGTCTTTCTTGCCTTCCAGAAGCGCTGCTTGGCAGCAC
>NZ_MWOM01000383.1:0-228 GCF_012931925.1 Acidovorax sp. SRB_24 | reverse complement strand
AACCCACGACCCTCGGCTTCGGAGGCCGATACTCTATCCACTGAGCTACAGCCGCAACTCTTAAAAAGACCAATATTCAAAATTCTGCTGACAGCCCGGATGACTATAGCCTTCGGAGGCCAATACTCTATCCACTGAGCTACAGCCGCAACTCTTACAACACCAGCACCTATCGCCGAACGGACACGCATTCGGCCATCTTTGCGCCACCACTTTGGCGGGCTGTTG
>NZ_MWOM01000204.1:0-602 GCF_012931925.1 Acidovorax sp. SRB_24 | reverse complement strand
GCCAGCGCTTTGTCCATCAGCGTTTGGGGCCAAAAACACTTCAAACTCATGCGCCAGCGCGCGCGGACAAAGGCCTGCGTCAATGGAAGTCGCGGCTGCCCTGCAGCGCATCGGCCAGGCGCCCCAGCAGCGGTGTGAGGTCCTTGCAGCGCTGCAGCACCAGGTGGCGCACCACGGCAGCGCCTTCGGCCGGATCGGCGCTGCATTGCCAGAGGCCCTCGACCGCCAGCAGTTGCGACCGCAGCAAGGCGTCGCGCCAGCGCTCCACCAGGGCGGGCCAGACGATGGTGTTGACCGGGCCAGTCTCGTCCTCGAGCGTGATGAACAGCGTGCCCTTGGCGGTGCCGGGGCGCTGGCGCACGGTGACGATGCCGCAGGCGCGCACGCGCCGCCCGTCGGGCACCGACGCCAGTTGCTGCGCGGTGAGCAGGCGCGAGCGCGCCAGCCGCGCGCGCAGCAGGGCCAGCGGGTGGCGGCGCAGCGTGAGGCCGGTGGCGGCGTAGTCGAAGACGATCTCTTCGCCCTCGGGCGCGGCGGGCAACGCCAGCGGCGCCTCGTTCACGGGCGCGTCCTGCAGCAGGGCCGGTGGGCGCTGCTGCGCG
>NZ_MWOM01000232.1:0-493 GCF_012931925.1 Acidovorax sp. SRB_24 | reverse complement strand
TGGCACGCCGGTGTGGATGGCCTCGAGCGGCCCGGCCGGGCAGTTCCAGCGCCTGGTGCTGGCGCAGGACACGGGCAGCGCCATCGTCGGCGCGGTGCGCGCCGACTACTTCACCGGCTGGGGCCCGGAGGCGGGCGAGGTGGCCGGCCGGCTCAAGCAGGGGCTGCGGCTGTGGGCGCTGTGGCCGCGCTGAAAGGGCGGCTGCACACCGCACTGCAAAAAAGTGAGCTGCCAGCGCTTGCTGCAGCTTGTTCTTACACTGTTTATATTTGAAACGCTGAGCGGGCGCGCGCAGCCAGCTCCCGTTTCGATAGTGGCAGCGCGGCGTCAGCGGTCTTGTTCGACCAGGTAGCGCGCGACGACCGGCGGCGCATCGCCGGTGTGGAATGCCAGCTTACGCTCGCGCAACACCACGTCGGAAGCCGTCACGCGGTCGAAGCGGCGCAGGTGCTCGGTCCACGACTCGTCCGTGACCTGCTCGACGTAGCGGGCC
>NZ_MWOM01000228.1:0-495 GCF_012931925.1 Acidovorax sp. SRB_24 | reverse complement strand
TGGCACGCCGGTGTGGATGGCCTCGAGCGGCCCGGCCGGGCAGTTCCAGCGCCTGGTGCTGGCACAGGACACCGGCAGCGCCATCGTCGGCGCGGTGCGCGCCGACTACTTCGTCGGCTGGGGCCCGGAGGCCGGCGATGTCGCCGGGCGGCTCAAGCAGGGCCTGCGGCTGTGGGCGCTGTGGCCGCGTTGAGGGCCATGGCCGGGCGGCCCACGGCAAAAAAGTGAGCTGCCAGCGCTTGCTGTATCTTGTTTTTACACTGTTTTGTATTTGAAACAGTGACCCGGCCAGCGCAAGCAGCTATTTATTCGATAGCGATGGTGCGGCCTCACCGGTCTTGTTCGACCAGGTAGCGCGAGACGACCGGCGGCGCGTCGCCGGTGTGGAACGCCAGCTTGCGCTCGCGCAGCACCACGTCGGAAGCCGTCACACGGTCGAAGCGGCGCAGGTGCTCGGTCCACGACTCGTCCGTGACCTGCTCGACGTAGCGGGCC
>NZ_MWOM01000144.1:0-1335 GCF_012931925.1 Acidovorax sp. SRB_24 | reverse complement strand
TAACAGGCTGCTGAAATACTCCCCTGCGCCCGTCCAGATTCATAGGCCCTCCCGCGACAATCGAGGCACCCCACCAACCAGACAGACAAGCCAGACATGCGCGGAGCCGACACCTTCACCGAGAGCCTGTTCACCATGCGCCACCTCGATGACTTCGTGCCCGCCGATCACCCCTTGCGCGTGATCCGTGTGATGGTCAATACAGCCCTGGCCAACATGGACGAGCTGTTTGCCCGGATGTATGCGGCCGACATCAAAGGCGGGCGCCCCAGCATTGCTCCCGAGAAGCTGCTGCGCGCCATGCTCATCCAGGTGCTCTACAGCGTGCGCTCGGAGCGCCAGCTGATGGAGCAGACTCAATACAACCTTCTGTTTCGCTGGTTCATCGGCCTGGCCATGGACGACGCAGTCTGGGTGCCCACTGTCTTCAGCAAGAACCGCGAACGCCTGATCGAGCACGATGCGGTCATCGAGTTCTTCAATCAGATCGTGCAACAAGCCCAGGAGCAGGAACTGCTCTCGGGCGAGCACTTCAGCGTAGATGGCACCCTGATCCAGGCCTGGGCGGGCCACAAGAGTTTTGTGCGCAAAGACCGCCAGGGCGACGACGATACCGACGCGGGCAACTTCAAAGACCAAAAGCGCAGCAACGACACCCACGAGTCCACCACGGACGCGGATGCAAGGCTGTACCGTAAGGGCAAGACGGCCAGCGAGTTGCGCTTCATGGGCCACACACTCACCGACAACCGCCATGGGCTGGTGGTCAGCGCCGTGGTCACCCAGGCAGACGGATATGCTGAACGTGAAGCGGCCAAGGCCATGATCAACGATGCGCGCCAGGCACTGCCCGGTGATGAACCGATGACCATCACCCTGGGGGCGGACAAAGGCTACGACGCCAAGGAATTCATCGACGCTTTGCATGAGATGAACGTGCTGCCCCATGTGGCGCAGAACAAATCAGGGCGTCAATCGGCGGTGCCTGACAGGATCGCGGGTAGCGAAGGCTACGCCATCTCGCAGCAAAAGAGAAAGCTGATCGAGCAAGGCTTTGGCTGGGCCAAGACGGTGGGGCACATGCGTCAGGTGTTGGTGCGCGGGATCAAGAAGGTTGATCAGATGTTTGTGCTGACGATGGCGGGCTACAACCTCACGCGACTGCGCAACTTGGGGCAAATCCGTCTGCAGGGGCAGATGTGAAGGCAAAAGGAGCAGAAAACCGTGGTTTGCGGCTGAAAACACCCGGTTTTACGGGCTGACTTTCAGAATACGGAAAAATGCGGCTACAGCCGCTGAACAGATTCGGACGCGGGGGAGTATTTCAGCAGCCTG
>NZ_MWOM01000288.1:0-345 GCF_012931925.1 Acidovorax sp. SRB_24 | reverse complement strand
CATGAGGAGAAAAATTGGAGGGTTACCCTCTGTCACGATTGTGCCCCGATCAGCGCCAGCGCTAGCCGGGAGGCGACCGCCCAGAAGATTCATCAAAAAAGTGAGCTGCCAGCGCTTGTGTTGACATTGTTTCGTGGTGATTTCTATCGGAAACCGAATAAAGGTCTACGCTATCAGCTATCAATTCAGGAGTACCCAACAGCGGGCCGGCATGGGCCAAGCCGCCGGGCGCATGCCGTCGGCGCACACGCCGCTTTCAGGCGTCGGGCGGCGCCTGGCGCCGCCCTATTTTCGATATTTTTCATATTTTGTTCTTTTTGGTTCGTATTAAACCAATACTACCGC
>NZ_MWOM01000268.1:0-389 GCF_012931925.1 Acidovorax sp. SRB_24 | reverse complement strand
CTCGAACTCTCGACCTCAACCTTGGCAAGGTTGCGCTCTACCAACTGAGCTATTCCCGCATTTTGACCTGTTCGCACGCTTGAATTTCTTCAACCATGCTGGCTGGCAAGCCGCAAATTATAGAGCATATTTTCTCTATCAAGCCAGAATTTTGATTTTTTACACCCCGCGAACGGGACCGCAAAAATGGCAATTCTGGAGGCGCGGTCCGGAGTCGAACCGGACTGACCGGATTTGCAATCCGGGGCATAACCGCTTTGCTACCGCGCCCGAAGTCTGGCTTGTTTAGCAAAAAGGGAAGCCTGGGCTTCCCTTTTTCTGGAAATTGGAGCGGGAAAAGAGTCTCGAACTCTCGACCTCAACCTTGGCAAGGTTGCGCTCTACCAACT
>NZ_MWOM01000216.1:0-551 GCF_012931925.1 Acidovorax sp. SRB_24 | reverse complement strand
GACGGCAAGCTCTACGGCTACTCCGATCCGCGCAACCCCGACGGCAAGACGCTGGGCTACTGATCCCCGCACTCCGGCGAGACGCACGACCGTGCCGAACGCGCCCGCCGCAGCCATGTCCATGCCTGCGGCTTTTTTCGTGCCCGGCGCGGCGTCGCCGGCGGCAGACCGAGGCCCAGTGGCCCCGCCGACCCAGAAAATTCATGCCTGCACAGCAACAAATTGCGCACAAACCTCCCACTGGCGTGCGTCATAAGCTATAGTTTAAATAGCACAAATGGGGTGAATAGCGCGGGAAAGCGTCTCACCCCACACTCCCCGCCCCCCACCAGGCCGAACCTTGCGCAAACCGATCCCCGCTGTGCCAAAGCAACCTTCCCGCCGCAGCCACCCCCGCTGCCACGTGCTCTGGCACACTCGTCTTACCAGAGGCGAGTGATCTTTCCCTTCCCCATTTCCCTCCCCAGTCAACGTCACAGGAGTCCGCAGTGGCACATCCCACCTCCGCCGCCGAACAGGCTTTGCGCGAAGCCGCGCTCGAATACCACCGC
>NZ_MWOM01000382.1:0-228 GCF_012931925.1 Acidovorax sp. SRB_24 | reverse complement strand
AACAACGTCCTGTGCTTCCCGTACATCTTCCGCGGCGCGCTCGACTGCGGAGCCACCACCATCACGGTCGAGATGGAAATTGCCGCCGTGCACGCCATTGCCGACCTGGCAGAGGCCGAGCAAAGCGAAGTGGTGGCGGCCGCCTATGTGGGCGAAGCCCTGGCGTTCGGCCCCGAGTACCTGATCCCCAAGCCGTTTGACCCGCGCCTGATGATGAAGATCGCGCCC
>NZ_MWOM01000202.1:0-605 GCF_012931925.1 Acidovorax sp. SRB_24 | reverse complement strand
GCACGGTGGAAGACGCCGCGCTGTTCAGCTTCGGCCTGCATGGCGTGCGCCTGACCCAGAGCGCCGCCCTGCGCCCGCGCCTGGCGGTGTGCATGTCGAAGCAATGGGAGCACGCGCGCCCCGAAATGGTGGAGGCGATCGAGCAGCTCGCGGCGCAGGCGCAGCGGGATGGTGCCCATGTGGTGCGCATCCAGCTGCCCGAAGACATTGAAGCGCTCGTCGAGATGCAAGCGCGTTTGTTCGCCTTCGAAGCGCGCCAGTCGCTGGCGCACGAACGCGCGCACCACAGCGCCCACTTCAGCACGCGCCTGCAACAGCGCCTGGCGGGTGGCGAAGGCATCACGCCGCAGGAGTACCTGGACATGCGCCAGCGCGCAGCGCTCGCGCGCCAGGCGGTGCAGGCGCTGTTCGCCGATGTCGATGGCCTGCTCTACCCGCCGGCCGAGGGCGAAGCCGACAAAGGGCTGAAGGACTCGGGCTCGCCACGCTTTGGCGCACTGTGGAGCCTGCTGCACCTGCCCTGCATCTCGCTGCCGATTGCACGCGGCCCGCAAGGCCTGCCGATGGGAACGCAGGTGATTGGCGCCTATGGCGACGACGAGCGG
>NZ_MWOM01000201.1:0-605 GCF_012931925.1 Acidovorax sp. SRB_24 | reverse complement strand
GCACGGTGGAAGACGCCGCGCTGTTCAGCTTCGGCCTGCATGGCGTGCGCCTGACCCAGAGCGTCGCCCTGCGCCCGCGCCTGGCGGTGTGCATGTCAAAGCAATGGGAGCACGCGCGCCCGGAGATGGTGGAGGCGATCGAGCAGCTCGCAGCGCAGGCGCAGCGGGACGGTGCCCATGTGGTGCGCATCCAGCTGCCCGAAGACATTGAAGCGCTGGTCGAGATGCAGCCACGCCTGTTCGCCTTCGAAGCGCGCCAGTCGCTGGCACACGAACGCGCGCACCACAGTGGCCGCTTCAGCACGCGCCTGCAGCAGCGCCTGGCGGGCGGTGAAGGCATCACGCCGCAGGAGTACCTGGACATGCGCCAGCGCGCAGCGCGCGCGCGCCAGGCGGTGCAGGCGCTGTTCGCCGATGTCGACGGCCTGCTCTACCCGCCGGCCGAGGGCGAAGCCGACAAGGG
The DNA here is from genome assembly GCF_012931925.1 of Acidovorax sp. SRB_24. Classification (NCBI taxonomy): domain Bacteria; kingdom Pseudomonadati; phylum Pseudomonadota; class Betaproteobacteria; order Burkholderiales; family Comamonadaceae; genus Acidovorax; species Acidovorax sp. SRB_24. Next base: position 142 of record NZ_MWOM01000201.1, on the reverse strand, counting down.
CTTGAAAGACTCGGGTTCGCCACGCTTTGGCGCACTGTGGAGCCTGCTGCACCTGCCCTGCATCTCGCTGCCGATTGCGCGCGGCCCGCAAGGCCTGCCGATGGGAACGCAGGTGATTGGCGCCTATGGCGACGACGAGCGG
>NZ_MWOM01000225.1:0-504 GCF_012931925.1 Acidovorax sp. SRB_24 | reverse complement strand
AGTGCGAGGGCGGATTGCAGGAGGGAGCGCTTGTTCACGGAAACACCTTTCAGTCAGAGATGCGCCGATCTTAGGGTTACCCCTATCCAACCCCAACGACTATGTTTTCATTTTCTTAAGCCATTCAAACATAAGGAATCAGCTGCGCAGAGCGACGTTGTTGAGCTTGTCGAGCCGCTCGGGCCAGCCGCCTTCCGCCGCGGACTGCAGCAGGATGCGCGTCCAGGCCACCCAGGCGTCCCATTGCACGCGCTTGTCCCATGCGTTGCCCCAAGCGCTGAACGCCTGCAGCGCGCTCTCGGCCGCCTGCCGCGCCTCGGCCTGGCGGCCCGCCGACAGGTAGAGCTGCGCCAGCACCATCTGCGGCTCGCCCACCCACGGGTTGTGGCGCACGGCCTGCTCCATCACCGCGGTGGCCACGTCCAGGTCAACCAGCGGCATGTCCTGCTGGATCACCGACCAGTACAGCGCGGTGGCGGCCGCCTCGTCGGCGGCAGACAGCGG
>NZ_MWOM01000350.1:0-261 GCF_012931925.1 Acidovorax sp. SRB_24 | reverse complement strand
CTGCGCGCCGTGCGCGCCGAGGCCGAGGCGCACGCGGCGCGCTACGACTATGCGGCGGCGGTGGACCGTTTCAAGGCCGGCCAGGACCTGGCGCGCAAGAGCAGCATGGCCGGTGATTTTGTCGAGGCGTCGATCATCGACACGCGGCTGCGCGCGGTCGAATCACTGCTTCGAGAACAGGCCGCCGAGCGCTGACTCGATCACCAGGCCCAGCGCCGAGTACATCAGCGAGCCCAGCAGCGCGGCGCCAAAGCCGCGCAC
>NZ_MWOM01000349.1:0-262 GCF_012931925.1 Acidovorax sp. SRB_24 | reverse complement strand
AACAGTCGCGAGCCCTGATCCGCTGGCCGCTGCGCTCCTCGGCGCAGCCACACGGGCTGGGGAGCCGAAACATCCATACGGGCCGTCGCTGCGCTCGGCTTCACATGCGCGCGCTTGCGCTGCATCCCAGGCCGAGCGCAGCGATGGCCTGTGTGGTTGTTGGGCTGCCGGTCTCCCGCCCCTCTGTATGCGCCGAGGAGCGCAGGGCTGGGCGGACCAGGGCCGCATGCTGTTTGAGCGCGAAGCGCGAGTTCATGCGGAC
>NZ_MWOM01000218.1:0-535 GCF_012931925.1 Acidovorax sp. SRB_24 | reverse complement strand
GCGGCGGCGCTGCCCGGCCTGTGGGTATGCACCGCCATGGGGTCGCGCGGGCTCACGCGCGCCGTGCTCTGCGGCGAGCTGCTGGCGGCGCAGCTGCAGGGCGAGCCGCTGCCGCTCGACGCGCGGCTGGCGCGCGCGCTGTCCACGCAGCGGTTTTGATCTGCCGAAGCAAGCGCTATCCATAAAAGAGCTGCTGGCGCTTGTGAGCACTGGGTTTCAGGGCAGTTTGCGCCTCAAACCCTTGATGCACGGCCGCTGGATGCTCATTTTTTTGTAGATTCTGCCCGCAAACCCAGGCCCGACTTTCCCCGGCATAGCGGCGTTCAGCCATATGCTTATGCGCATAAGGGAAGCACAAAACAATCGTTTGTTTCCATAAGAAGGCCCTCTAAAGTGCGCGCATGCACGACTGAGTGGCCTTATGTACCAATACACCGAATTCGATCAAAACTTCGTCCGTCTGCGCGCCGCGCAATACCGCGACCAGCTCGAACGCTGGCAGGCCGGCAAGCTCAGCGAGGACGAGTTCAAACCG
>NZ_MWOM01000208.1:0-582 GCF_012931925.1 Acidovorax sp. SRB_24 | reverse complement strand
GCTTCTTGATTGATAGCTGTCAGCGCAGACTGACTCTGCGTTACGGGCCTTTTTGGCTTGAAAAATCTAGTCAAGCGCCCGAAGGCTCTCCGGGTCTGCAGCCACTCACCCCTGAGCATGCATCATCCCATCAAAAACACGGATGCGTCTTCGCGCCAGCATTTACTTCGCGGAAGCATGTGTTGCTCGATCCGGTGTATCCAGGGGCGGCGGCGCAGAGTAGCTTGTCAGATTCGACGAAGGCAAACGGCAACAACAGCTTCGTCGAGAAAGCGCCTAGCGCTGGGCATTTGGCTTGGATGTGGGCGCATTGCAGCTCAACCAACCACAAGGAAATGCCATGAAAACGTACTGCACATTTGCGGTCGCCAGTTTGGTGCTGGCCACTGCCACCGGCGCCATGGCAGCGCCGCCGACCCCTGACAGCGCCACCACAGTGCAAAGCGCCAACACCCCCCTCACCAGAGAAGCCGTCATCGCCGATCTGATCGCATCGCGCCAGGCCGCGCCCACACAGATGCCGCGCGATGGCGAGTGGTACAACGTGCCGGCCCCGCTGGGCGGCAGGGCCCACACGATGCG
>NZ_MWOM01000327.1:0-285 GCF_012931925.1 Acidovorax sp. SRB_24 | reverse complement strand
GCCGTTGTGGCCGATGACGCCGTTGGCGGCGCGGGCATAGATGAGGGCGATTTCCATAGACCAGGGAGCATAACGCCCGTGGTCCAGCCGCTTGGCGCAGGGAGGCGACGGCGGCGAATCGTTGTCCATGTGCCGCCGTCAAGCACCAGGGCTCATTCGTCCTGCACCTTGTGCTGGCCCACCAGTTGCTGCTGCACCGCGGGCGGCACCGCCTCGTAGTGCGACAGGGCGAGCGCATAGCTGCCCTGGCCGGCGGTCATCGCGTTCAGCCGGCTCTGGTAGTCG
>NZ_MWOM01000239.1:0-464 GCF_012931925.1 Acidovorax sp. SRB_24 | reverse complement strand
GCGCACAAGGAAATCCTGGACGGCATCGCCAACTACAAAAACGCCCAGGTCTGAACGCGGCCGCAGCACGCCGGTCTGGCGTGCCCGCGCCACCGCTCCAAAAACCTGCCAGCAAGCGTGCTGGCAGGTTTTTTCGTTTGTGGCCGGTGCGACTCGATCTGGACGCTCAATGCCTCGATTTCAGGTCAAATCGCCCGCAAGCGCTTGTGGGTAAAGCGCTGGCTGCTATCAAAAAATAGATAGATCTCATTCTTTAGCTGCGGGCGCACGCCAGTGCATTCGCTGCAGCCGCGCCAAGGCACAGGTGATCGAGAAGATGGCAAGTTGCGTTGGCGGATGCTTGGCATTAATATTCATTCAAAATGAATCTTATGAAGTGCCACGGTCGCCCAGCACGCTGCAAACCATGAAAACCAGCCTACCGCCCCTCGTCCCCGCTGCCGCCAAGGCAACGCCCCACAGCC
>NZ_MWOM01000361.1:0-252 GCF_012931925.1 Acidovorax sp. SRB_24 | reverse complement strand
GTCCATACACTTCGCCAAAGAAACGTAACCAAAAGAAAGGCGACCCGAAGTCTGCGACCCCTGCGCTTCGCTACGGGGCAACCTGCGGTGCTCGCTTCAGGCGGAGTCCGCGTGAACTCGCTTCGCTCAGACAGCACGCGGCCCTTGCCCGCCAGAAGCTGCGCTCCTCGGCGCAGCCACACGGGCTAAGGAACCGAAACATCCATACGGGCCATCGCTGCGCTCGGCCCCCATTTGTGCGCGCTTTGCGCT
>NZ_MWOM01000262.1:0-406 GCF_012931925.1 Acidovorax sp. SRB_24 | reverse complement strand
GAGCTTGAGCTGGTCGAGGATGCCGGTATAGAACGCGATCTTGCCGCCGGGCATGCAGAAGGCATTGATTTGCTTGCTGCCGATCAGGTTGACCTCCCAGCGCCAGTCGCGCGCCCGCGGGTTCCACTGCGCGGCAAACGGCACCAGGCGCTGCCCGATAGCGCGCAGGCGCTGCAGCTGCGGGTGGCTGTCGGGCGCCAGGGCTTTTTTCGCGCGCGCCTGGGCCAGCAGCTGGTGGTATTGCTCGGTGGCGGCGTTCTCGAGCGTGTCGGCCGGCACCAAGTTGCGCAAGCCGGAAGACGAACCCACATCGACCTGCGCCAGCGCCGGCGGCGCGGCGGCCGCCGCGGTGGCGGCGGCTGCGCTGAGCAGGAAGGCGCGGCGCGCCGACCAGGGGCCGTGCGCG
>NZ_MWOM01000381.1:0-228 GCF_012931925.1 Acidovorax sp. SRB_24 | reverse complement strand
CCACTTGAACGCATAGGCCAGCCCGACCCAGCTGAGGTACCCGATGGTCGTGCGGTCGATGCCCGCTTCGCGCAGCCAGAACGACAGCGTGCCCAGCACCAGCAGCAGCGGCAGCCCGGCGGAAAACCCGAGCGTCAGCATGCGCAGGCTCGCGGGTTCCCGGTACACGCGCAGCGTCTGACGCCAGGGCATGCGCGGCGGGCGGCGGGCGGGATCGGCGGTGGAGTC
>NZ_MWOM01000229.1:0-494 GCF_012931925.1 Acidovorax sp. SRB_24 | reverse complement strand
ATTGGGCTCGGTGAACACAGCGCCAAGGCCGATGCGACCAGGATTCGGCACGGCGCTGCCGTCACAGTAAACAAGCCAGGGGTGCATGTGCATGTCCGCTGTTGGCCGGGGGCGTGAGACAGGGCAATAGCCAAAGCTGGCGGTGGCAAAAGAGGCGCGTCGATCCGAATGGCGTGATTCCGGAGCAACGGCGGATTCACACTTTCGGCCCTGGAGCTGGCGCGCGCACAACAGAAGCAGCCGTTCAACGCTGGAGTCAAAGGCGCGGCTGTAAGCCCTCGCCAATTGCACCACTGGTTCGGCGGCACATCTAGAGGGAGCGCTGGTTGATGATCAGCAGTTCTGCCCCGCCATCTGCGAAGTTGGTGAGGTCTGCGGCAGTTCGCTGGCCCTCCTCAGAAGCAAGTGCCGCCTCAAGCGCATGCATCGAATCAAATGTGAGCGTCACCACCAGGTGGTAGGAAGAGTCGCCCTGTGGCGTTGCTACAGGCCCT
>NZ_MWOM01000191.1:0-649 GCF_012931925.1 Acidovorax sp. SRB_24 | reverse complement strand
CACCGCAAGGAAAAGACCGTGATCATGCAGCGCATCCTGCGCAACGACGCCCAGATCCGCTGCCTCGCCGAGCCGTGGCTGACGCAGTTCGAGCACATGTTCGACGGCCAGCCGCAGGTGATGCACTGATACGGATTTGCCTTCCACCGGCGAACGTCGCGGGCTCGCCTCGGCGTGCCACGGCACGGTCTGCGGCTCCCCGCCTGGTTATCCAATTGAATACAAATCCGTATGAGGCAGCAGGCCCCGCCTTGCCAAGGGGGCGGCGCTGGAAAGCGAGAACTGGAATGAAATCGGCCTCTGGCGCTTGCCCGGAAAGCGCCAGAGGCTATCAAATTAATAGTGGTGAGGCGTTGGTCCTGCGCAGGACCAGGCACCAGGGCCGGGCGCAATGCCGTGGTCTGGGATCGGAGTGAAGTCGGGTTCTAGCGCTTGTGTGGCAAGCGCCGATAGCTACCAATTCAATAGCGATGAAACTTTGACTGATGCCGGGTCGCGCGGCTCGGCGGGACGAGGGTGCCGTTGCCATCCAGGCCGAAAGCCGAGAGAGGCGTGGCCCTATACCTGCATGTTCATGATGTCGGTGTAGGCCTGCACCATGCGGTTGCGCACGTGCAGCGTGGCCTGGAAGCCGATCTGCGCCTTCTGG
>NZ_MWOM01000219.1:0-533 GCF_012931925.1 Acidovorax sp. SRB_24 | reverse complement strand
GTGGCCGATCGTGCCCACGTTGACGTGCGGCTTGGTGCGTTCAAACTTACCTTTTGCCATTTTTCCGACTCCGAAAAAAACCTACTACAACACAACAGGATTTTGGCGCAATCTCAAGCAGACGCACCTGAAATTTGTGGTGCCCATGGCGGGAATCGGACCCGCGACCTCTCCCTTACCAAGGGAGTGCTCTACCACTGAGCCACATGGGCAACTTGCAACTGCTTGCGCAGCCACTTCACATTCAACACAAACCAGCAAAGCAAGCCATGGAGCGGGAGACGGGAATCGAACCCGCGTCATTAGCTTGGAAGGCTAGGGTTCTACCATTGAACTACTCCCGCATCGGCCGCCAAAACAACCTCAACGCGAAGCCCGCAAGGGCCTCCTGAACAATCCACGCTCACGCTTTGCAATTTGGTGGAGGAGGCTGGATTCGAACCAGCGTAGGCGTAAGCCAACAGATTTACAGTCTGCCCCCTTTAGCCACTCGGGCACTCCTCCGAAGAATTTCGAATTCTAGCACAGCTTTT
>NZ_MWOM01000150.1:0-964 GCF_012931925.1 Acidovorax sp. SRB_24 | reverse complement strand
CGGTTTGAACTCGTCCTCGCTGAGCTTGCCGGCCTGCCAGCGTTCGAGCTGGTCGCGGTATTGGGCAGCGCGCAGACGGACAAAGTTTTGATCGAATTCGGTGTATTGGTACATAAGGCCACTCAGTCGTGCATGGCGCGCACTTTAGAGGGCCTTCTTATGGAAGCAAACGATTGTTTTGTGCTTCCCTTATGTGCATAAGCATATGTCGGTGCGCTACACGACCGCAGCGCGGGGCCGGCGCTCCACGCTGCCGCATCCCAAAGAGCGGCCTGCGCCGGTTTGGCAAAAATTTCAAGCCAAAAACGCCTCAAACCCAATATTCGTCTGTGCTGGTAGCTCCTGTATCGAGAGCGCCTAGCAGCGCGAACTCAGAGCCTGAGCGTGGACAGCGCGCGCGCCAGCCGCGCGTCGAGCGGCAGCGGCTCGCCCTGCAGCTGCGCGGCCAGCAGTTCGCCGCAAAGCACGGCGCGCGTGAGCCCGCGCGAGCCCATGGCGGTGCAGACCCACAGGCCGGGCAGCGCCGCCGCGTCGACCGGGCCGACGATCGGCAGGCGGTCGGGCGAGGTGCAGCGCACGCTGGCCCAGGCGCGCACGGCCTGCGCACCGCCCGCTGCGGGGTCGAACGCCGCCTGCAGCGCCGGCGCGGCGCCGGGCAGCAGCTCCTGCAGCTGCTGCCAGTTGCTGGCGTGCGCGGCGGCGCGCTCGGCGTCGCTCAGCGGCAGGTGGTCGATGTCGCGCTCGAACGTCGAGCCCATGTGCCAGGCGTGGCCGCCCGCCACCGGCACATGGGCCACCAGGCCGCCATGGCCGTTGACCGGGAACGGCGGCAGGCCGGCGGCCGCTGCGCCTTGCAGGCCCCACGACAGCTGGCCGCGCACGGGCTGCAGCGGCAGGGCGCTGGCGCCGGCCGAGGCCAGCAACTGGCTGCTTGCCGGGCCCGCGGCCACGACCAACAGTTCGG
>NZ_MWOM01000315.1:0-299 GCF_012931925.1 Acidovorax sp. SRB_24 | reverse complement strand
AGAACCCGCGCCGCATCCTCACGGTGCGCGGCGTGGGCTACGTGTTTGCCAAGCAGCAGGACTAAAAACATGGCCCCCACGCTCCACCGTTATACGGGTCGCTGCCCCCCAAGGGGGCCGCGTTTTGCCTTGGGGCGGCCCGGCGGCAAAACCTCCGTACCGCCATGTCGCTGATCCACCTGTTCTCCCGCCGGCTGTACCTGCGCATCTGGCTTGCCGTGGTCGGCGGCGTCGCGGTGCTCACGCTGCTGGTGGGCTGGGCCTGGCGCGTGGCGGCCGAGCAGAACGCGCAGCAGCAG
>NZ_MWOM01000304.1:0-314 GCF_012931925.1 Acidovorax sp. SRB_24 | reverse complement strand
CGGCCGCCTGGGAGCTGCAGCCCGGCGACCTGATCTACACCGGCACGCCCGAAGGCGTGGCCGCCGTGGTGCGCGGCGACCTGCTCGACGGCGGCGTCGAGGGCTTGGAGCCACTGCGACTGAGCGTGGTATAGCCAGTCAATTCACTACTTATTTAATAGCATCCAGCGCTTATCTCATAAGCGCTGGAGGCCTATTTGATTCAAAATTCAGCGCATGACCTTTCGCAGCCCGATCAAGCACTGCCGCAACTGCGGCACCGCGGTGGTGTACCGCGTCCCCGATGACGGCGACACCCGCCAGCGTGCCGTGTG
>NZ_MWOM01000310.1:0-311 GCF_012931925.1 Acidovorax sp. SRB_24 | reverse complement strand
CGGCCGCCTGGGAGCTGCAGCCCGGCGACCTGATCTACACCGGCACGCCCGAAGGCGTGGCCGGCGTGGTGCGCGGCGACCGGCTCGACGGCGGCGTGGACGGCCTGGAACCGCTGCGCTTGACCGTCGTGTAACGCCAGCCGCATCACTTTTGATAGCTGCCAACGCTTGTCCTGCAAGCGCTGGGGCCCGATTCCATTCAAAATCCAGCGCATGACCTTTCGCAGCCCGATCAAGCACTGCCGCAGCTGCGGCACCGCGGTGGTGTACCGCGTCCCCGATGACGGCGACACCCGCCAGCGTGCCGTGTG
>NZ_MWOM01000147.1:0-1077 GCF_012931925.1 Acidovorax sp. SRB_24 | reverse complement strand
TGTCGCATCCCGGCCGATCATATGGCCGCTTGTGGAATAGCTGCGGGTGCTCCTGGTGCCAGCCCTTCATGGCCTGCATAGGCGTCTTGCTGCCCAGCGCTGACTGCGGCAACTGGTGGTTGTACAAGGCCACATAACGCAGCAGGGTCTGCTCCATGTCGTCTCGGCTGTTGAACCTGTGGCTCTTGAGCACATCCGCTATGCGGCCGTTGAATCTCTCCACCATGCCGTTGGTTCTCGGGGTCCTGGGCTTGGTCAGCCGGTGCTCTATGCCCAGCGCCTGGCACAGCTGGTCGAACTCATGGTTGCCACTGGGCTCTCGCTGCCTGCTGGCAAACAGGCGATCCGTAAACTCCTTGCCGTTGTCGGTCAGCAGCTTGCTGATTTTGATTGGGCAGGCCTTGTGCAATGCCTTGAGAAAGGCCTGTGCACTGGCAGCGGTCTTGTTGGCCTTGAGTTGCACGAACACCCATCGCGTGGCCCGGTCGATGGCCACGAAGAGGTAGCGCCGTTGCGATTCGTCCTGCATCTGCGGCAGGTACTTCACGTCCATGTGCACATAGCCTGGCTCGTAGCTCTTGAAGGACTTGTGGGCCACCGCAGGCTCCTGGGGCTTGAGGGCGTTGAGGTTGCCCGCCCCATGGCGGCGCAGGCACCGGTCCAGGCCCGAGCGCGAGACATGGGGACAAATGAACTCTCGCGTGACCGCCAGCAGGTCATCCAGGGGCAGCAGCAAGGTGCGCCGCAGGTGGACCACCACTGTCTCTTGTGCCGGTGTGAGCACCGTCTGCAGGCGGTGCGCCGTGTGCGAGCGGTCGCCAAAGACAGAGCGCTTCTTCCACTTGTAGACCGTCTGTTCCGTGATCCCAAAGCGCTGGGCCAGGGCACTGGCGGTCTCGCTGCTGGCAGCAATCTCGGCACGCACGGCGGGCGTGGTGCGCGCGTTCTTGTGCAGGGCAATCAACATGGCTTGGCTCCCCGGGTGGATTGCAAGGACTCTATCAACTCCCGTAGCACGGCTCTGGCCATGAAGAGTGGATAGCGTTTTGGATCGATGCAATCGTCCGGGATGCTACA
>NZ_MWOM01000167.1:0-775 GCF_012931925.1 Acidovorax sp. SRB_24 | reverse complement strand
CTCAACGCCGTCGGCGGCGACTGCCCCGGCAAGACCGAGCTGCACGCCGACGTGCTGCGCGGCTCGCGCATCTTTGTCGAGTACGAGCCGCAGACGCGCACCGAGGGCGAGATCCAGCAGCTCGCGGCCGACCACCCGGTCACCGAGCTCTGGCGCGTGCTCACGGACCAGGCGCCGGGGCGCCGCCATGCGGGCGAGGTGACGGTGTTCGACTCGGTCGGCTTTGCATTGGAGGACTTCTCGGCCCTGCAGGTGCTGCACCGGCTCGCGCACGAGCGCGGCGTGGGCCGGGACATCGCGCTCGTGCCCACCGACGGCGATCCCAAGGACCTGTTTGGCCGCATGCACCCGGCCGCCGCAGCGCCGCGCCTGCGCCTGCGCCTGCGCAGCGTGGCCTGAAGGCCAGACGATCACGCCCGTGGGCGCAGCCCCATCGATGCGCCTGCCCCTCTGCCTGCGGCCCGCCTATTTCAAGCAAAAATGGGCTGTAACGGTTATCCAGTAAGCGTCTGCAGCTATATTTTCAGGAGTGACGAGCGCTCCAGCGCACCGCGCAAGGCAGATCGCACACTGTGCGCCTCAGGCCGCCGCACTGTCGCGCATGACCATGCGCCACGCCACCTGCGCCAGCCAGGCCACGGCCAGCAGCGCGGCCACGCCCACCAACCAATGCCCCAGGCGCTCCTGGTCGCCCAGCAGATAGGCGTTGCAGACGCGCGTGGGCGAATCGATGTAGAGCTGTCCCACCACCGCGGTCATGGGCAGCACATTGCCC
>NZ_MWOM01000212.1:0-566 GCF_012931925.1 Acidovorax sp. SRB_24 | reverse complement strand
GACCAGGCCCAGCACCTGGCCAGCGTCGTTGCCGCGTTCAATGTGGGCGCGCAAGCCCCGGTCCTGGCCCCGGCGGTGCGCCCAGCGCCTGCGCGTGCGCCGCTGCCAAAGCCTGCGGCGGCACCGGCCGCGAAGGTGGCGGCTGCATCGTCTCCGGCGCGGCCTGCGGTCGCTGCTGCCGGGCGCGCCAGCACCCCCGCGCCGCGCATTGCGGCTCCTGCACCGCAGCCGGCCAAGGCGGGCGCGGACGACGAGTGGGAAAGCTTCTGATCCGCTGCCCGTGATGGCGCTGCAGCAGCAGCGCCAACCCACCATTCGATAGCTTCCAGCGCTTGGTGCACAAGGGCTGGAAGCTATTTTCTATGGGGAATCCACCTCAGGTCTGCGCGCCTTCGACCAGGAACTGCACCTTGCGCTCGCCCTTCCACTCGTTCACGTCGAGCCGGAAGGCCAGCAGCACGCGGCCGGGCAGCGGGTCGGTGTGGCTGAACCAGATGCCGTCCACCGGAGCGCCCTGGTGCAGCAGCTTGAGTGAGAGGTGGTTGCGGCCTTCGCCCACCAGGCGC
>NZ_MWOM01000259.1:0-420 GCF_012931925.1 Acidovorax sp. SRB_24 | reverse complement strand
CAGGTTGCCCGCGTACGTGAGTTTGTCGAGGTTGACAACGCCCTCTTCGCTGCTGCGCAGCCAATCAAGCACGAAGTTGGCACCAATGAATCCGGCGCCGCCGGTGACGAGAATCATGAGAGGTTCCGCTAGAGCTGCCGTATGACAAAGCCGACAATTATCCCATCGCGTTTGCGGCGGCGCGTAAGCAATCGCAAGATGCCAAAATGGCGGCCCCGCACCTGCACTGCCGCGGCAACGCCCCGACCGACAACCGACGTCTACCGTTGGGGCCCGTGACACACGGCCTGCACTACCTGCCCTGCCCCAATGCTGCAGCGCAGTATTTGAATGGATCGCAGCCTCGGTTAGAGTAGCTGCAAACGCCCAATCCAGCGCTGCGAGGGGAGCCGCACACATGGTGAAACGAGCGCCGCTTCG
>NZ_MWOM01000114.1:0-6039 GCF_012931925.1 Acidovorax sp. SRB_24 | reverse complement strand
GCTGCTGCTGGCCTGGCGCGCGTTGCCGCACACGCCGCCGGCCGCGGCTTCCGGCCCGGGCCCCACGCGCTGGATGCTGCGCCGGCCGCGCACCTGGCTGCTGATGGCCTGCTTTGGCTTGGTCAACGGCGGCTATGCCTCGGTGGTGACGTGGCTGGCGCCGTTCTACCAGTCGCACGGCTGGAGCGCGGCCAGCAGCGGCAGCCTGGTGGCGCTGCTGGCCCTGGCGCAGGCCGGTGCGGCGCTGCTGCCTGCGCTGGCCGCGCACCAGCGCGACCGCCGGCCCTGGCTGTGGTTCACGCTGGCGCTACAGGCCGGCGGCTTTGCGGCGCTGGTGCTCTGGCCAGACGTGGCGCCGCGCAGCTGGGCCACGCTGCTGGGCGCGGGCCTGGGCGGCTCGTTCGCGCTCAGCATGGTGGTGGTGCTCGACCACCTGCCCGACCCGGCCCAGGCCGGTGCCCTGAGCGCGCTGATGCAGGGCGGCGGCTTTCTGCTGGCGGCCTTCGCGCCCTGGACGCTGGCCGCGCTGCACAGTGCCCGTGGCGGCTTTGCCGCCGGCTGGCTGGCGCACCTGGCCTGCGTGGCGCTGGTGGCGCTGCTGACCGCGCGCTTTGCGCCACAGCGCTATGCGGCCGCGATGCGGGCGCCGGCGCAGCCGTAAGCAGCTGGCGCGCGGACCGGGCCGTTCAGGCCGTAGCCCTGGCGCTCAGCGCGGGCGCTCGAAGCCGCTCTCGGCCCAGCGCAATGCGCTGTCCACGGTGAGCTTGAAGGCCGGCGACACCGGCACGCGCGCCAGCTCTTCGCCCAGCGGGTCCTGCGCGCTCAGAGTGGCACTGGCGCCTTCCTCGTCGGGCACGATTGCCAGCAGCACCCGCACGCGTTCGCCCTGCATGGTGATGGTGACGTTCTTGTTCAGCTGCGCATGCAGCTGCTGCTCGTGGCGGCGCAGCACTTCGTTGGCGGTCTTGACCAGGGTATTGAACGCGTTCACGTCGAGCGGCTTGGGGTTCTTCTTGTCGCGTCCCATCGTCCAGGGCCCCACCAGCGCCGGCTCGTCGTGGCCGTGCAGCGTCATCGCCACGGCCCAGCCATCGTCGTCCTCGTTCTTGAGCACGCGCGCGCTCCAGCGTTCGTCCTGCCACAGGCGCGGCTCCTGGATGGGGGCGAAAGTGTCTTCTGTCATGACTCTGGAGGCAAAAAGCCCTAGAGCTTAGAGCAAGCGGGCCGGGCGCCAATACCCTGCCCGCAAAAGCCCGCACGAGGCGGGCGCAGGCCGGAGCGTCAGTGCGCCACGGTGAAGCGCTGGCGCAGGTGCCGGGGCTTTTCCGCTTCGTCGACCAGGGCCACGGCCAGGTCTGCCACGCTGATGCTGCCCGGTTGGTCGCCGTTCATCAGCGGCGCATCCTGGCCCAGGCGGTAGTGGCCGGTGCGCTCGCCAGGTTGCAGCAGGATTGGCGGGCTCAGCAGCGTCCAGTCCAGCGTTTTGTCATCCTGCAGCAGCTTGAGCGCATCGCGCGCGCCGCGGGCGCCTTCTTTCCATTCGGCGGGAAATTCGGGCGTATCGACCAGTTGAACGCCCGGTACCACATACAGGCTGCCCGCGCCGCCCACCACCAAGAGGCGGCGCACGCCAGCCTGCTGCGCGCCTGCCATGATGGCCTGGGTGCCGCGCAGGTACTGCACATACAGATCAGCCACCTTCCAACCCGGGTTGTAGGCGCTCACCACCGCGTCGTTCCCGGCCACCGCCTGCGCCACCTCGGCGGCGTTCTGGGCGTCTGCGGCGACCACCTTCAAGCGCTCGCGCGGCGCGAGTTTTTCGGGGTGGCGCGCCAGCGCAGTCACCTCGTGGCCACGTTGCAGCAGTTCATTGAGCACAGCCGAACCGACGAAGCCGGTGGCACCGATCAGAGCGATTTTCATGGTCCATTCCTTGCGGGTTGCTGGGCTCCGAAGAATAGGTGCTTGCCAAAACCAGCGCTCGCGGCCCCTGGAGGCAGCGGCGCGGCAAAATTTGCATCAAATCAGGCTCAAACGCCTACTTGAAAAGCGCTAGAAGCTATATTTTCAATAGCAATTCAGCTCACGCCGTCTTGCTGGCTTGCAGCTTGAGCTCGGCCATCATCTGCTCGCGCATGACAAACTTTTGCACCTTGCCGGTGATGGTCATGGGCATGTCCGTGACGATGCGCACATAGCGCGGCACTTTGTAGTGGGCGATCTGGTCGCGGCAGAAGTCGCGGATCTCGTCCTCGGTGCAGGTCTGCCCAGGCTTGGGCACGATCCAGGCGCAGATCTCTTCGCCGTATTTGGCGTCGGGCACGCCGAACACCTGCACCGACTGCACCTTGGGGTGGCGGAACAGGAACTCCTCGATCTCGCGCGGGTAGACGTTCTCGCCGCCCCGGATCAGCATGTCCTTGGCGCGGCCGACGATGTTGCAGTAGCCCTCGGCGTCGATCGTTGCCAGGTCGCCGGTGTGCATCCAGCCGTCCTGCACCGCTTCGCGCGTGCGCGCCTGGTCGCCCCAGTAGCCCTGCATGACCGAGTAGCCGCGCACCAGCAGCTCGCCCTTTTCGCCCACGGGCACCACCTTGCCATCGACATCGACCACCTTGGCTTCGAGCATCGGCTGGATGCGGCCCACGGTCGACACCCGCCGCTCCAGGGGGTCGGTGGTGGCGCTTTGGAACGACACCGGCGAGGTCTCGGTCATGCCGTAGGCGATGGTGATCTCGGACAGGTGCATCTCGGCGATCACGCGCTTCATGGTTTCGATGGGGCACGGCGAGCCGGCCATGATGCCGGTGCGCAAGTGCGAGAGGTCGAACTCGGCAAAGCGCGGGTGCCCGAGTTCGGCAATGAACATGGTGGGCACGCCATGCAGCGCGGTGGAGCGCTCTTCGCTCACCGCCTCCAGCGTGGCGACGGGGTCGAACGATTCGCCCGGAAACACCATGGTGGCGCCCGCGGACACGCAGGCCAGCACCGCCAGCACCATGCCAAAGCAGTGGTACAGCGGCACGGGGATGCACAGGCTGTCCTGCTCGGTGAAGTTCATCGCCTGCGCAATGAAGCGCGCGTTGTTGACCACGTTGTGGTGCGTCAGCGTCGCGCCCTTGGGGTTGCCGGTGGTGCCGCTGGTGAACTGGATGTTGATGGCGTCGTGGCACAACAGGCCCGCGCCCAAGGCGTCGAGCGCCGCCACATCCACGCGGGCGCGGCCCTGCGCCAGCACGTCGGCATAGTTGAGCATGCCCGGCGTGGGCGTGCTGCCCAGCCGGATCACCATCTGCAACTGCGGCAGCCGCGCCGAGTGCAGCGCGCCAGGCGCGCAGGTGGCCAGCTCGGGCGCCAGGCGCTGCAGCATCTCCAGGTAGTTCGAGCTCTTGAGCTGCTCGGCCGTGACCAGCGCACGGCAGCCGGCGGCGTTGAGCGCGTACTCCAGCTCGGCCACGCGGTAGGCCGGGTTGATGTTGACGAGCACCAGCCCGGCGCGCGCGGTGGCGAACTGCGTCACCAGCCATTCGGCGCGGTTGGGTGACCAGATGCCCACGCGATCGCCCGGGCGCAGGCCCAGCGCCAGAAAGCCGCTGGCCAGCGCATCGACCTCGGCCTGGAGCTGCGCCCAGGTCCAGCGCAGGCCCTGCTCGCGAAACACCGCGGCGGTGCGGTTGGCAAAGCGTTGCACGGCCTCGGCCAGAAATTGAGCGATGGTGGCCTGCGACAGCGCCGCGTCGCTGCGGCCCTTGACCTGCGAAAGGCCGTCGAGCGGGGCCAGGTTCCAGTCTTGGACGAGGGAGGCATTCATAGTGGTGCTTTCCTGAATCGCGCGTGCGCGGAGCGCCCATTGTGGCAACGCTGCGGCCATCCCATGGAGCACATGGCTGCACACTACGTTGCCTAGAGGTCTTTCCAGGCGCCCACCCTCCAGGCCTGTCACGGGGTTTGCAGGGCCTTACATACGGCAACATCCGTAAAGCCCTTGAAAAGCCTGGCAAATTCGCATCCAGGGGTCAACCAAAGCCCGCGCCAACGCGTCATAAAGAGCGGGGCAGCACCCCAAAATCCATCTTCACGGCAGCGCCCGTGCGCTGCCCCACAGGGGAAATCCACGATGCCGAGCACTTTCTTCACCCGCGCCTTTGCCCTATGCACCGTGGCGGTACTGGCCACGGGCTGCGTTGCCGTGCCCGGAGACGGGTACTACGAGACGCAGGCCTATCCCACCTACAACCGGGGGTATGACAGCGGTGTCCTCTATGGCCCGGGCGCCTATGCGCCGGGCGCTTACACGACCTATCCCGCCTACCCCGTGTACCCCAGCTACCCGGCCGTGGCGCCGTCCTACTATCCGCGCGGCGGCGATCACCGCGGCGACTGGCGCGAGCGGGATGCACGCGACCAGCGCGACCGCGTACAACAGCAGCACCGCGACGCGCAAGACCGCGACGCCCGCCAGCGCGGCGAGCAAGCGCGCCAGCAGCGTGAACGCGACGATAGCCGCCGCCAACAGGCACAGCAGCAGGAGCGCCAGCAGCAGGAACGCGAGCGCCGCGCGAGCGCCAACCGCAACCAGCGCGATCCAGGCGACCGCGAGGGCCTGCGGCGCTGGCGCTCCGCCAGCGAGATAGAGCGCAGCCAGGGCCACTAAGATCGGCCGGCCATGTGCATCGCTCTGCGTTTTCTCGCTGTGTGCGCCGCCGGCCTGCTGGGCCCGGTGGCGCAGGCCCAGGTGCTGCGCTGCACCGATGCGCGCACCGGCCAGGTCACCTATACCGATGGCCGTTGCGGGCCTGGCACCCAGGCGCTCGAAGTGCAGCCGCGCAAGACCCCCGAAGAAATCCGCCAGGAGCGCGAGCAGGCGGCCCAGGCAGTGGCCGCCCAGCAGCAACGCCAGCAGGCAGCAGCCGCCGCCGCGCGCCTGGATGCGGAACGCGACGCGCAGCAGCGGCGCGCGCAGGCCGACCGTGCGGCACGCGCTGGCGCGCGCGACTATGCGCGCTCACCCGAGTGCGTGCGCGCCCGGCGCAGCCTGGACATGGCCGCCAGCGCGGCGGTCCGCTCGTACGGGCAAGATGCGCAACTCGATGCCGCACAGTGGCAAATGGACCTGGACTGCCTCGGCCCCGAAGGCTATGCCGAGGTGCAAAGGTACCGCGCGGCCCCGCCGGGCATCGTGTTGCTGCCCCCGCCACGCTACGCCCGCCCCGTGCCGGTGCAGCCCG
The DNA here is from genome assembly GCF_012931925.1 of Acidovorax sp. SRB_24. NCBI lineage: Bacteria > Pseudomonadati > Pseudomonadota > Betaproteobacteria > Burkholderiales > Comamonadaceae > Acidovorax > Acidovorax sp. SRB_24. The sequence goes on along the minus strand of NZ_MWOM01000114.1, from coordinate 811 downwards.
TGCCCGCACCCACATTCACGCAGTGCAATGTGTTCCGCTGCTTTGACGCGCAGGGACGCAGCTACTCCCGCCCCTGACGGCGGTGAATGGATGTCCTCCGGGAAAGGTCCGACCAGAAACCTGGCGCGCCCGGCGCCGCTCAGCCGCGCCGGGCGCGCAAGCCCTGCGCGACCGTGGGATAGCGCAGGCGCAGGCGCAACTCACGCCGCATGCGCGTGTTGTCGAGCCGCCGCGACTCGCCCATGAAGCTCAGCAGCGTGAGCGGCAGCTGGTCCTGCGCGGTGCTGCGCGGCACGCGCGGCGGGCGCGGCAGGCCGTACAGGTCGGCCGCCAGGTCGAAGTAGTCGCCCATCTTCAGCTCGCTGTCGTCGCACACGTGGTACACGCGCTGCGCCGCGCCGCGCCACAGTGCGGCCGCGCAGGCGCGCGCCAGGTCGTCGGCATGGATGTGGTTGGTGAACACATCGTCGGGCGCGGCCAGCACGGGCGTGCCCTTGCGCAGGCGCGCCTCGGGCGTGCCGCCCGCGCGGTCGGGGGCATAGATGCCCGGAATGCGCAGCAGGCTGACACGCACGCCCGCGCGCCCCAGGTGGCGCACGGCGCGCTCGGCATCGACCCGGCGCTGCGCGCGCGGCGTGCTCGGGGCCACGGAGCGCGTCTCTGGCACCCGGGCGCCGCTGCAATCGCCATACACCCCGCTGGTCGAGCCATACACCAGCGCCGCCGGCAGGCTGCGCAAACGCAGGCTGCGCACCAGCGCCAGCGTGCGCGGATCGCGCCACCAGGGGGCGTCGGCGCCGCTGCTGGGCGG
>NZ_MWOM01000323.1:0-289 GCF_012931925.1 Acidovorax sp. SRB_24 | reverse complement strand
CCGCGCGGCGGCCCAGAAGCTGGTCGACGATGCCCACCAGGTCTGCCCCTACTCCAACGCCACACGCGGCAACATCGACGTGGCGCTGACGCTGGCCTGAGCGCCGCACCGCGAAATCAAAAAAGAGAGCTGCCAGCGCTTGCGTGGCAAGCGTTTGCGGCTCTTTTCATGCAAAACTGGCGCCACGGGCAGCGCACGCCGGCGGGGCTAGTGCCACAGCGCGTAGCGGCCCGGCCCGGTGATGGCCAGCAGCAGCAGGCCGCCTGTGATGCTGGCGTTCTTGTAGAAA
>NZ_MWOM01000368.1:0-244 GCF_012931925.1 Acidovorax sp. SRB_24 | reverse complement strand
CGCGTTCTGCATGCCCATGACTTCCGCGACGCCTGTGAATTCACGGGCAAGGACCTGCTGCTGATGGGCAGCAGCTATTCCGCAGAGGACATCGGCACGCAATGCTACAAGTACGGCGCCAAGTCGGTCACCTTCAGCTACCGCAGTGCGCCCATGGGCTACGACTGGCCCGGCGTGTTCAACGAGGTGCCGCTGCTGCTGCGCGTGGAAGACCGCACCGCGCACTTTGCCGACGGCAGCCAGC
>NZ_MWOM01000374.1:0-238 GCF_012931925.1 Acidovorax sp. SRB_24 | reverse complement strand
CGCGGCGTTGGGCTGCACATAGTCGCTGAACTCCACCACCTGGATCTTCAGGCCGTCCTTGGCCGCCACTTTCTTGACCTGCTCGAAGATCTGCGCGTGCGGGCCGGCCGTGACGCCGATTTTCAGGGTCTTGTCCTGGGCCCAGGCGCCCGTGGTGACACCAGCGGCCAGGGCCAGTGCGAGGGCGGATTGCAGGAGGGAGCGCTTGTTCACGGAAACACCTTTCAGTCAGAGATGC
>NZ_MWOM01000345.1:0-265 GCF_012931925.1 Acidovorax sp. SRB_24 | reverse complement strand
TTCGGATTTGGTGTCGGTACAGCAAAAAGTGATTTTCATGGCGTGCGAGGTTAACGCCTGCGCCGGCCGGGCGCTGTCGCACCGGGGTGCGAACGGCGTCCGGCCCGGTCTTGTGGCTCAGACGGCGTCGGCGATGGCGACGGCGGCCAGCTTCAGCAGCTCGGCGCCTTCCATGACCTGGTCGCCGGGCGCATACAGCAGCTCCTGCACCACGCCCGCGCGCGGCGCGGCGATGGTGTGCTCCATCTTCATGGCCTCCATCACG
>NZ_MWOM01000380.1:0-231 GCF_012931925.1 Acidovorax sp. SRB_24 | reverse complement strand
GACGTCGAGCTGCTTTTTCTTGGCCTTCATGATGTTGGGCAGCGTCACGTAGCGCGGCTCGTTGAGGCGCAGGTCGGTCGTGACGACCGCGGGGAGCGTCAGCTGCAGCGTCTCGAGGCCCCCGTCGACCTCGCGCGTGACATTCACTGTGTCGCCAGACACTTCGAGCTTGCTCGCGAACGTGCCCTGGGGCAGGTTGGCGAGCGCTGCGAGCATCTGGCCGGTCTGGTT
>NZ_MWOM01000346.1:0-264 GCF_012931925.1 Acidovorax sp. SRB_24 | reverse complement strand
CGGTGGCCGCGGCGCTGCGCCTCGCGCATCATGGAAAAGGTGGTGTCTTTGTAGATCTGGAAGGCTTCCAGCGGATCGGCGATGAACAACAGTTTCATGGATGGGCAAAAAATGGATCGAAGGGAAGCCCTGGTGCGCTGACCGGGGGCAGTTGCAGGGCCCGTGCGGCGCTTTCGCGCTAGCGCGGAGCCGGCCGACGCGCGTACTGTTGCACAAACAGCGCAAGGCTGCCGGCCGCCACACCCCAGAAGGCCGAACCGACAC
>NZ_MWOM01000400.1:0-210 GCF_012931925.1 Acidovorax sp. SRB_24 | reverse complement strand
TCCAAGACCCCGCCCCGTTTTGTGCCCACGCTCACAGAGGTGGTGCAGTGGTCCCCGGCCCTGGCGCCCGATGGGGCGGAAGAGGCTCCTCCGGTGCCCGCGAGTGCATCGGGTGACAGTCCCGCGTGGGCTTCTGCCGCGGCGCAGCCGGTGCCCGCCGCCGCGCTGGCGCCGCCGGGGCTGCCCGAGGACGTGGAAGAGTTGCTGGTG
>NZ_MWOM01000367.1:0-244 GCF_012931925.1 Acidovorax sp. SRB_24 | reverse complement strand
CGCGCCCAACGACTGGCAGGTCGGGCAGACGGGCAAGATCGTCGCGCCCGAGCTGTACGTGGCTGTGGGCATCTCGGGGGCGATCCAGCACCTGGCGGGCATGAAGGACAGCAAGGTGATCGTGGCGATCAACAAGGACCCCGAGGCGCCGATCTTCTCGGTGGCCGACTACGGCCTGGAAGCCGACCTGTTTGCGGCCGTGCCGGAACTGGTCAAGGCCCTGTAAACCCCGCCGCCACCCCCA
>NZ_MWOM01000343.1:0-274 GCF_012931925.1 Acidovorax sp. SRB_24 | reverse complement strand
CGGTGGGCACCTCGGCGCCGAGCCAGAACGCCAGCACCTCGGCGATGCGCGGATCGGCGGCGGGCGCCGGGGGAGGGGGCGGTGGGGTGGGCATGGCGGCGGGTCTCCAAGGGGGGCGCCAGTTGGCGTGATGGGCCATTGTGCGGTGCCTGCGGAGCTGCCCCGCAAGGGGGCCGGTGGCGCGCCGCCGGGCGCCACCGGGAGCGCGGGGTCAGTCCGCGCGGATGCCTGCCTTGGCGACGATGTCCTTCCAGCGCTTTTGCTCGCTGGCGAT
>NZ_MWOM01000180.1:0-710 GCF_012931925.1 Acidovorax sp. SRB_24 | reverse complement strand
TGATCTTTTCCGCCACACCATCGTTTGACGTGCCCCCCTCCGGGCCGCGAAACATCGCCTTGACTGCGTCGGGATTTTCCAGCGCCTTGTTCAGCTTGGCTGTGTTCACCTCCAGATCGCCAGTGGGAGAGAGGTTCGAGGGTCCACCGGCCGACACGATGCCGATGTCCGACAGGCTGCGAAACGGGCCCGTCCCGCTTGACAAGGACTGGAGCGCTCTGCGCAATGTGTTCTGCAAGCCCAGCGCCGTGGAGTCACCTTGCAGCAGTCCAGCGGATTTTGTTTCCTTGTCGTACTTGGTGATGCTATTCAGCGCCTGATTCAACGTGTTGTAGGCCTTCACGAAATCGTCAATATTGGACTTGATCGCCGTGTCATCTTTTGTCACCGTCACTTCCACAGGTGCAGTGGTGACCTGCACAGCATTGAATGTCACACCGGCCACGGTGTTGACGAACTGATTGGTCGCCGACGTCACTGCAACACCATTGACAGTGGCCTTGGCGTTAGCGCCATATTCGATGGTGGAGCCGACGATCAAACGCGCCAGGCCCAATGCGTCGGCAGCGTTGCCATCGCTGTCGCTCGCGCTGAGCTGAAAACCGGCCTCTTCGCCCGTGGTCTTGCTGCGCAGCAGCAGGCGCTCGCCGGAGGCGTCCGAGAGAATCGTGGCGGTCACGCCGGCATTGGCGCCGTTGATCTTGCCCGCC
>NZ_MWOM01000249.1:0-445 GCF_012931925.1 Acidovorax sp. SRB_24 | reverse complement strand
CCCACTGAGGCGTTCCAGCACGGTTTCAAGCCAAATAGGCCTGCAGCCCTGGTACGACAAGCGCTTGCAGCTATCGAAATGATAGAAATCGAGGCCCGGGGCAGCCTTCGCGCTCCGTGTGCTTGGGCCACCGAACAAGCGACGAGGGACGGCGCCGCAGGCAGGCCGCTCGCATGCAAGCCCAAGGGAAATGGCAAAAGAGGTCAGTTGTCATATAAGATCAAAATACCCTGATCCCTGAATGAGTTGCCTCCGCTCCATGCTCCTGCGCACGCCAAACGCCCCCACCCCGCCGGCCAGCAGCGCCCTTGCGTCGGCAATGCAGCGCCGCCCGCGTTCGCTGGCGCACGAGCTGGTGGGCACGCTGGGCGACCGCATCCGCGACGGCAGCTACCCTCCCGCAGACAAGCTGCCCACCGAAGCGGCGATCATGGCCGAGTTCGGC
>NZ_MWOM01000341.1:0-277 GCF_012931925.1 Acidovorax sp. SRB_24 | reverse complement strand
CGCACCACAGCGCCCGAGGCGTCGGGCCCGGTGGGGGCAGAAGCGCCCCCGGCCACGCCGCCTTCCGCTGCGCATGCGCCCGACGCCCCCGCTGCAGCGCCATTGCCCCCCGCGGTCGCGGGCAAGGCGCCGCCTGCGGGCAGCGCCAAGGCCGCCACCTCGGCAGACCCCTTGGGTGACTTGGTCAAGGCCAAGTCCAAGTCTGCCGCCGCGGCCAGCGTGGACCCGTTCGATTATTTCGTGCAGGCAGGCGCCTTCCGCGCCCAGTCCGACGCCG
>NZ_MWOM01000309.1:0-311 GCF_012931925.1 Acidovorax sp. SRB_24 | reverse complement strand
ACGATCTGCGCGCGCGTGCCGCGCACGGCCTCGACGTAGGTGGCGGTCTTGGTGGCGACGGCGGAGAGCAGCTGCAGGAAGTTGAGCGCGGTGCGCTCGGCGCTGAGCAGCGCGCGCGCGTTGCCGGCGATCTCGAGCACCACCTGATCGGCGGCGCAGCGCTGGCCCTCGGCGACGTGCCAGGTCAGGCGCACGCCGGGGTCGAGCGCACGCAGTGCGGCCTCGGCCCAGGGCGCGCCGCACACGATGGCGCTCTCGCGCGCGAGCACCCGGGCGCGCACGGTGCGCGCGGGGTCGATCAGGCCGGCGGT
>NZ_MWOM01000308.1:0-311 GCF_012931925.1 Acidovorax sp. SRB_24 | reverse complement strand
ACGATCTGCGCGCGCGTGCCGCGCACGGCCTCGACGTAGGTGGCGGTCTTGGTGGCGACGGCGCTCAAAAGCTGCAGGAAGTTGAGCGCAGTGCGCTCGGCGCTCAGCAGCGCGCGCGCGTTGCCGGCGATCTCGAGCACCACCTGGTCGGCGGCGCAGCGCTGGCCCTCGGCGACGTGCCAGGTCAGCTGCACGCCGGGGTCGATCGCACGCAGCGCGGCCTCGGCCCAGGGCGCGCCGCACACCACGGCGCTCTCGCGCGCGAGCACCCGGGCGCGCACGGTGCGCGCGGGGTCGATCAGGCCGGCGGT
>NZ_MWOM01000169.1:0-766 GCF_012931925.1 Acidovorax sp. SRB_24 | reverse complement strand
GAAGCGGAACAGGCAGGTGGGATCGTGCAGCAGCACGTTGGTGTCGAGCACGAAGAGCTTGGCCGGACCCGTGCCGCGGGCCTTGCGGGCGCGCGCAGGCGCTGCGGCAACCACGGGAGCGGGGGGGCGTGCCGCGGGCGCCGCCTTCGCAGCGATCGGCATGACCTCAGGGGCCGGCCCGCGGGCCTTCGCCGGGGCGTCGGGGGTGTGGCGCGCAGTGTCTGCAATGCTGCGCACCTTGGAGGTGCCGGTGGCGGCTTTGCGCGCCGGGGGCCGCGCCGGGGTCACTTGCGCGGCAGTGTCAGGCGCTGCGGGCAGGGACTGGGCTGTGGCCTGTGCGCCAGTGCGGCGGACAGGGGCTTCGTAGGCTTCGGGCGAGAGCAGGGCGGCGCGCCGGGTGGGGGCGGGTGGCAGGGGCATGGTGCAAGGCCTCGGACAGGTAGGTCTAGATAGCAAAAAGCCGCCTGGTGGCCCAGGCGGCTTGTGTGCAGGAGGAAGGCGTCGCGCGGTTCAGCGGCATTGGTCCATTATGCATGGCCCCGGCGCCCGTCCGGGCGCACCGGTGCACGCGGGCCGCTGCCGAAATCAGGCCGCTTGCTTTTTCAGGGCGTTGAGCGACTTGACGGCTTTGAGCACCTCTTCGACGTGGCCCGGCACCTTGAGTCCGCGCCACTCGTGCGTCAGGATGCCTTCCTCGTTGACCAGGAAGGTGCTGCGCTCGATGCCCTTGACCTTCTTGCCGTACATGATCTTGTTCTTGACCACG
>NZ_MWOM01000164.1:0-780 GCF_012931925.1 Acidovorax sp. SRB_24 | reverse complement strand
ATGGAAAAAAAAGGGCCACCGCACGCATGCTGCGCTGCGGAAGCCTGTGGGCAAACAAAGGGGGTGACTGTACGGTGGATGGATGAAAGTCCAACGATTGAACAGTCAAGTAATAAGACACAAAGTTTATATGGACGGGAAAACCCTAGTGCGCTGGCCTGAACTCCGCGGGGCGTGGCGCTGCCGGCGGCCCTTGCTGCCGCGGGGAGCGCCAGCCAAGTGCACGACACCGCTCCGTGCGGCCAGGGGACCGTTCACCCTGCTCCTAGAGCTCTTGTTTCGATAGCATCATGCGCAGAATCCATAAGCGTTTGAGGCATATTTCATGCTAAAGCGGCCGCGGTCCGGCCATCGCCATGCCCGTCGGCAGCGCCAGCCGCACTTCACGGCGCAATCGCGTGCCTGCTGGCGCGCTCCAGAAATCCGGGCCGCTGGGCCACTGCAGGCGCAGGCCCCAGGCAGCGGCGGTGGTGGCCAGGACACGCCCGAACGGCGTGGACCGGGGAAAAAGGGGTGAAAAAGGCATGTCGGCTCCTGAAAGCGCGTCCGCGACCACGTACCGCGGCTTACTTGCGGGTGTAGATCTGGTCAAAGCTCGCGCCGTCGGCAAAGTGGTCCTTGTCGGCCTTGGCCCAGCCGCCGAAGGCCTGGTCGATCGTGAACAGCGTGAGCTGGGGGAACTGGCGGGCGAACTTGGCCTTGGCCTTCTCCGAAGTGGGGCGGTAGAAGTTCTTGCCCGCAATCTCCTGGCCTTCGTCGGAATACAGGTACTGCAGGTAT
>NZ_MWOM01000171.1:0-743 GCF_012931925.1 Acidovorax sp. SRB_24 | reverse complement strand
CAGGTGCATGTGACCGGGAAACCACTGGATGGCCATGGGGAGATCTTTCGCTTTTTCGGGGGGTCGGGGGGTGCCAAGGATAATCGCGCTCCCATCCCCGTGCCCTTGAACCTCTGCCATGCCCCTGCCCAAGCCCCCTGCCCGACGCCCCCGCAACAAGGAAGACAACGAACTGTTGATCAAGGGCATGACCTGCGCGCTGATCGGCGCCGTCGTGCTGCTGGCGCCCTATGTCGCCAAATCGGCCAGCGTGCAGGACCTCATGCGCCAGGCCTACTTGGTCGGCTGGTTTGCGCTCATCCTGGGCTGCGCGTTTCTGGGGCGCTACGGCCTGCGGCGCCTCGCGGCCCACCGGTCGGCGCGCCCGCGCTGAGCGCCGGCCCGGTCGGCGGCTGACCGCATATTTCAAGCCAAATCGGCCTCCAGCGCTGATGCAGAAAGCGTCTACAGCTATGTTTTTTGATTCTCCACCACCGGCGCTTCCGCGTCGACCGCGCCTGCCACGGGCAGGTCGGGCACGGTGGCCACGAGCGAGGCCAGCACCTGGTCGGCATCGGCACGCATCAGGGCGGCCAGCTCCGTGGCCAGCCGCAGGCGGCGCAGCAGCCAGGCACTGAGGTCGCTCTCATACGGACTGGGCAGCGGCTCGGGCCCGGGCGACGCCCCGGCCTCGGGCGCGTCGGCGGGGGCCTTGCCCAGCAGCAGGGTGCCGATGCGCTCGGCCGCCTGCTCCAGCGGCGCCT
>NZ_MWOM01000174.1:0-723 GCF_012931925.1 Acidovorax sp. SRB_24 | reverse complement strand
CAGGTGCATGTGACCGGGAAACCACTGGATGGCCATGGGGAGATCTTTCGCTTTTTCGGGGGGGCGGGGGGTGCCAAGGATAATCGCGCTCCCATCCCCGTGCCCCCGAGCCCTGCCATGCCCCTGCCCAAGCCCCCCGTCCGACGCGCCCGCAACAAAGAAGACAACGAACTGCTGATCAAGGGCATGACCTGCGCGCTGATCGGCGCCGTCGTGTTGCTGGCGCCCTATCTCGCCAAATCGGCCAGCGTGCAGGACCTCATGCGCCAGGCCTACCTGGTCGGCTGGTTTGCGCTGATCCTGGGCTGCGCTTTTCTGGGGCGCTATGCGCTGCGGCGCCTGGCGGCCCACCGGTCGGCGCCCCGGGGCTGAGCGCATGCGCGGCTCGCGCAGCCGTCGAATTCATAGCCAAATCGGCCTATAACCCTTTCCCAGTAAGCGCTTCCAGCTATTCTTTTTGATTTTCTGCCACGGCCAGGGCCACGCCCTGCTGCGGCGCCGGAGGCGCCAGCGCGGCCAGCACCTGGTCGGCATCGGCACGCATCAGGGCGGCCAGTTCCGTGGCCAGCCTCAGGCGGCGCAGCAGCCAAGCACTGAGGTTGCTCTCATACGGACTGGGCAGCGGCTCGGGCCCGGGTGACGCTCCGGCCTCGGGCGCGCCGGCGGGGGCCTTGCCCAGCAGCAGGGTGCCGATGCGCTCGGCCGCCTGCTCCAGCGGCGCCT
>NZ_MWOM01000326.1:0-285 GCF_012931925.1 Acidovorax sp. SRB_24 | reverse complement strand
CGTGGTCAGGCCGTACGAGTGGTTGCTGGCCGCGTACTCCTCGTTGCCCACGCGCAGGCAGGTAGTATCGAGCAGCCGCACGATGGCTGCCAGCACCCGCGTGCGCGCCAGCGGCGGGCTGCGACGCGGCGCCAGGTCACGCGCCACGCGCGCGCGGATGCGCGGCAGCGCCTGACCAAACGCGCGCATGCGCTCGAACTTGCCGTCGCGCAGCCGCCGCCAGTCGGGGTGGTAGCGGTACTGGCGCCGCCCGCGCGCGTCGAGCCCGGTGGCCTGCAGGTGGCC
>NZ_MWOM01000199.1:0-613 GCF_012931925.1 Acidovorax sp. SRB_24 | reverse complement strand
GCACCACACCCAGGTCGTGGCTGATGAACAGGCAGGTCAGGCCGTGCTGCGCGCGCAGGTCCATGAACAGGTTGAGCACCTGCGCCTGGATGGACACATCCAGCGCCGCCACCGGCTCGTCGCACACCAGGAACTGCGGAGACACCATCAGCGCGCGCGCGATGCCCACCCGCTGGCGTTGTCCGCCCGAGAGCTGGTGCGGCAGCCGGTCGCGGTACTCGGCGGCCAGGCCCACCTCGGCCAGCGCCTGGTTCACGCGTGCGGGGATGTCCTGCGCCGGCGCCAGCTTGTGCACTTGCAGCGCCTCGCCCAGGATCTGGTGCAGCCGCTGGCGCGGATTGAGCGAAGCCTGCGGGTCCTGGAACACCATCTGCACGCCCAGCGTGTAGGCCAGCTTGTCCTGGCGGTTGAGGCTGGCGCACGAGGCGCCGCGGTACAGCAGCTCGCCTTCGGTCTGGCGGTGCAGGCCTGCGACCACGCGGCCCAGCGTGGACTTGCCGCAGCCCGATTCGCCCACCAGACCGACCACTTCGCCCTTGTGGATGGCCAGGCTCACGCCATTGACAGCGTGGACAGTGCGGTGCTCCGGCGCCTTGCCGGCCAGCTGCAGCGC
>NZ_MWOM01000185.1:0-696 GCF_012931925.1 Acidovorax sp. SRB_24 | reverse complement strand
TGAGGGCTTGTTGTCGATCACAACGGGCTGACCCAATGTTTCATGCAGGCGCTTTCCGATGGTGCGTGCGAATGCGTCGTTCGAACTGCCTGGCGCGGCGTCGACGATGAGGGTGATAGGTTTGACTGGCCACGCCGGAGTCGACGATTGGGCGCTTGCAGCCCCCGGGATTAGAAGCGTCGCAGCAACACTTAAAAGAAATTGAGGCGAAATCTTCATTTGGTGGTTCCCTGGTTCAGACAAAAGGTGAGGCAGCCCGTAGCCCGCCGGTGTTCATTGCATGCCTCCGCGGGCGGTGATCGGCCAGACGCTCTCCACCCGGCCCGCCCTGACGCAGACATACCAGTCGAAACGGTCAACCGTGGGATCGCAGTGTCCCGGGATGAGTCTCAGTCTTTCCCCGAGCTCTGGCGTTGCGCGGCCTGCGGGATACTCCATCCGCGCATGCTCGTCAGCCGCCGAAACAATTCGCAGTTCCGGTTGCTGCCACACGGTCGGTAGGCCTCGTTCGATGGCGACGGCCTTGTGCCCTGCATCGAGCACAGCCAGCCCCGGCCTGGCAGTGCTCATGACGGAGGCCAGGACGAACAAGGAATGTCTGAAGGTGCGGAATGGCTGATCATCTTCCTGGAAGTTGGCCGCATAGTCGCCGTCCATGAAGCAATAGCTGCCGGCCTGGAGCTCGGTATAGACGCC
>NZ_MWOM01000184.1:0-697 GCF_012931925.1 Acidovorax sp. SRB_24 | reverse complement strand
TGAGGGCTTGTTGTCGATCACAACGGGCTGACCCAATGTTTCATGCAGGCGCTTTCCGATGGTACGTGCGAATGCGTCGTTCGAACTGCCTGGCGCCGCGTCGACGATGAGGGTGATGGGTTTGGCAGGCCACGTCGAAGTCGACAATTGGGCGCTTGCGATCCCGGGGACCAGCAGCGCCGCAGCGACACCCAAGAGAAATTGAGGCGAAATTTTCATGTGGTCATTCCCTGGCTCAGATAAAAGGTGAGGCAGCCCGTATCCCCGCTGGTGTTCATTGCATGCCTCCACGGGCGGTGATAGGCCAGACGCTTTCCACTCGGCCCGCCCTGACGCAGACATACCAGTCGAAACGGTCAACCGTGGGATCGCAGTGTCCGGGGATAAGTCGCAGTCTTTCCCCGATCTCTGGCGTTGCGCGGCCTGCGGGATACTCCATCCGCGCATGCTCGTCCGCCGCCGAAACAATGCGCAAATCTGGTTGCTGCCACACGGTCGGTAGCCCTCTTTCGATGGCGACGGCCTTGTGCCCCGCGTCCAGCACCGCCAGCCCCGGCCTGGCGGTGCTCATGACGGAGGCTAGGACGAACAAGGAATGCCTGAAGGTGCGGAATGGCTGACCATCTTCCTGGAGGTTGGCCGCATAGTCGCCGTCCATGAAGCAATAGCTGCCGGCCTGGAGCTCGGTATAGACGCC
>NZ_MWOM01000386.1:0-226 GCF_012931925.1 Acidovorax sp. SRB_24 | reverse complement strand
CGTCGCTGGCGCGCCGCTGTCGCAGCACGAGGTGCGCCTGGACGAAGGCGAGCCCGAGGGCGAGGTGTTTGTGATGGAGGGCCAGGTGCTGGACCTCGAAGGCCAACCGGTGGCGGGCGCGCTGATCGACGTGTGGCATGCCAACACGCAAGGTGGCTACTCCCACTTCTTCCCCGGCATGAAGCCCTATGAACTGCGCCGCCGCATCCAGGCCGACGCCCAGGGG
>NZ_MWOM01000385.1:0-226 GCF_012931925.1 Acidovorax sp. SRB_24 | reverse complement strand
CGTCGCTGGCGCGCCGCTGTCGCAGCACGAGGTGCGCCTGGACGAAGGCGAGCCCGAGGGCGAAGTGTTCGTGATGGAGGGCCAGGTGCTTGACCTTGAAGGCCAGCCCGTGGCGGGCGCGCTGATAGACGTGTGGCATGCCAACACGCAAGGTGGCTACTCGCACTTCTTCCCCGGCATGAAGCCCTATGAACTGCGCCGCCGCATCCAGGCCGACGCCCAGGGG
>NZ_MWOM01000203.1:0-604 GCF_012931925.1 Acidovorax sp. SRB_24 | reverse complement strand
TTCGCGCATCCAGGACTGGAAGATCAAGATCGAAGACACCGTGGCCGACAACGCCTCGTGCGGTGTGTTCGTGCTCGGCGACCGCCTGGTCGATCCGCGCGACGTGGACCTGGCCACCGTGGGCATGGTGCTGGAGAAGAACGGCGACATCGTCGCCACCGGCGCCGGCGCCGCCGCGCTGGGCCACCCGGCCAACGCGGTCGCCTGGCTGGCCAACACGCTGGGCGCGCACGGCATCGCGCTCGAAGCCGGCGAGGTCGTGCTCTCAGGCTCGCTCGGGATCATGGTCCCGGTGGCTGCCGGCGACAACCTGCGCGTGACCATGGGCGGCATCGGCGGCTGCTCCGTGCGGTTCATATGAACAACCCCCTGAGGCGCTGCGCGCCTTCCCCCTTCTCTCGCATTGCTGCGCACTGCGGGAAGGGGGACGCCGCCAGCGCGGCGGGGCGGCCCTTGCGCGGCGGCCGCTGGCCTGGGCCGCGCCGGCATTCCGCACCGCACTTGTGAACCCTGATCTGCGTGGAGAAAAGTGATGACCAAGAAAATCAAATGCGCCCTGATCGGGCCCGGCAACATCGGCACCGACCTGCTGGCCAAGCTGCAG
>NZ_MWOM01000200.1:0-608 GCF_012931925.1 Acidovorax sp. SRB_24 | reverse complement strand
TTCGCGCATCCAGGACTGGAAGATCAAGATCGAAGACACCGTGGCCGACAACGCCTCGTGCGGCGTGTTCGTGCTCGGCGACCGCCTGGTCGATCCGCGCGACGTGGACCTGGCCACCGTCGGCATGGTGCTCGAGAAGAACGGCGAGATCGTCGCCACCGGCGCCGGCGCCGCCGCCCTGGGCCACCCGGCCAACGCCGTGGCCTGGCTGGCCAACACGCTGGGCGCGCACGGCATTGCGCTGGAGGCCGGCGAGGTGGTGCTCTCGGGCTCGCTCGGCATCATGGTCCCGGTCACGGCCGGCGACAACCTGCGCGTGACCATGGGCGGCATCGGCGGCTGCTCGGTCCGTTTTGTGTGAGATGAAACACCCCCTGCGTCGCCTTCGGCGCCTTCCCCCTCTCTCTACGCGCTACGCGCTACGGGAGGGGGACGCAGCCAGCGGCCTGGCAAAGCCAGTTCCGCGGCTACCTGGCCTGGGCCGCGCCGGTATAGCGCGCCGCGCTTCTGAACAGTGATTTGCATGGAGATAACGGATGAGCAAAAAAATCAAATGCGCCCTGATCGGGCCCGGCAACATCGGCACCGACCTGCTGGCCAAGCTGCAG
>NZ_MWOM01000245.1:0-452 GCF_012931925.1 Acidovorax sp. SRB_24 | reverse complement strand
ACGCTTCAACACGGCCCCGTTTTTTAATTCTCCAGGGACTTCCCCTATGAAAATCCTCGTACCCGTCAAGCGCGTGGTCGACTACAACGTCAAGGTGCGCGTCAAAAGCGATGGCACGGGCGTGGACACCGCCAACGTCAAGATGAGCATGAACCCGTTCGACGAGATCGCCGTCGAGGAGGCCGTGCGCCTCAAGGAAAAGGGCGCTGCTGCCGAGGTCATCGCCGTCTCCTGCGGCGACGCCAAGAGCCAGGAGACGCTGCGCACGGCCATGGCCATTGGCGCCGACCGCGCGATCCTCGTCGAGACCCCGGCCGATCTTGAGCTCCAGCCCCTGGCGGTGGCCAAGCTGCTCAAAGCCCTGGTCGACAGGGAAGCCCCGGGCCTGGTCATCCTGGGCAAGCAGGCGATCGACGACGACGCCAACCAGACCGGCCAGATGCTCGCGGCGC
>NZ_MWOM01000305.1:0-313 GCF_012931925.1 Acidovorax sp. SRB_24 | reverse complement strand
TGGCGGAGTGGACGGGACTCGAACCCGCGACCCCCGGCGTGACAGGCCGGTATTCTAACCAACTGAACTACCACTCCTGGCAGGCAGCTTTTCGCTTGCATTCAAGACGCAAGCCAAGCGCTACAACTTGGCGACCCCACGGGGATTCGAACCCCGGTACCTACCGTGAAAGGGTAGTGTCCTAGGCCTCTAGACGATGGGGTCAAAACCTTGGAACAACCGACAACAACAAAAACCTGGTGGAGGTAAACGGGATCGAACCGATGACCTCTTGCATGCCATGCAAGCGCTCTCCCAGCTGAGCTATACCCCC
>NZ_MWOM01000314.1:0-302 GCF_012931925.1 Acidovorax sp. SRB_24 | reverse complement strand
GCTGAATGCGCTTGACCCTTAAGCGTTTCAGGCATTTTTCTTTCAAAACGTGCAGCGCTGCCGCCCGGGCCGCGCTGCACCAAGCGTGCATTGGCCTGCGGGCCGGCCTGGTGGTGCACGGCTGAGCGCAGTGCGGCGCCCAGAAATCGAGAAGCACCGGGGCCGGCCGAAGCCGGCTCGCCGACTAGATGGGCTCGATGCGCGCGGCTTTTGCGAGTGCCTGCAGCTTCACGGCGTCTGCGGCATAGAAGCGCGCGGCGTCGGCCAGGGACATCGGAGACGGAACGGCACCCCCGGCGGCA
>NZ_MWOM01000299.1:0-321 GCF_012931925.1 Acidovorax sp. SRB_24 | reverse complement strand
GCAGGAGGTGGTGAAGAAATCGCTCGAGATCGCCGGCCAGCTGTGCATCTACACCAACATGAACCACACCATCGAGACGCTGTAGTGGCGCGCGCGCACGCCGTGCCGGCTGCCGCGCCACCTGTCTTGAATACTATTCATTTGATAGCTATCAGCGCTTTATGAGAAAGCGTTAGAGGCCTATTTCATCAAAGGTTCTGCATGTCTTCGATGACCCCCCAGGAAATCGTCTCCGAGCTCGACAAGCACATTGTCGGACAGGCCAGCGCCAAGCGCGCCGTGGCCATTGCGCTGCGCAACCGCTGGCGCCGCCAGCAGGTG
>NZ_MWOM01000406.1:0-203 GCF_012931925.1 Acidovorax sp. SRB_24 | reverse complement strand
GTCGACAGCTGGTCCGGCGCAATCCGAAAAGCGGCCGCATCGCCCAGGCCCAGCACGAAGGTGCCCACGCCGTGGCGCGTCTCTACCAGGCCCGAGGCCTGCAGTTTGGAAATCGCTTCGCGCACCACGGTCCGGCTGACGCCGAACTCGGCCATGATCGCCGCTTCGGTGGGCAGCTTGTCTGCGGGAGGGTAGCTGCCGTC
>NZ_MWOM01000371.1:0-239 GCF_012931925.1 Acidovorax sp. SRB_24 | reverse complement strand
GCGCCCATAAAAAAGCCTGCCGGGCATTGTGTCCGGCAGGCTTTTTGAGAAGAAGTTGACGAGCCTTACCCCCGGCACTGGCTCCACAGTTAGGGCTGCTTGGTTCCCCACCTGACCCGGTTGGCCGCTTCACCATGCGGGGAGGCCCGTCAGAGCGTATTGTAAGCGATGGCGCCAGGAGCGGTGCGCTCAGCGCTGGCCCGGCAGCATGCGCGGCAGGGTGTTGTCGCGCAGCCCAT
>NZ_MWOM01000311.1:0-308 GCF_012931925.1 Acidovorax sp. SRB_24 | reverse complement strand
TCCACGGCGTGCGCGTCGAAGAAAAGCACGGGGGCAAGTCGGGCAGCTATGTGGCGCAGTGAGTGCGCCTAGCGCCTGGCGGCGCGGGCGCACCCGCGCGCCGGCCTTTTCCTTGCCGCACATCAAGCCATGCGGCCCTCCGGTCAGCGCCGATCGCGCTTTACGGGACAATACGCGCGAAGACGCTGCTGGGCACCAGGCAGCGCACTGCGGGGCCAGTCTTGCCGGCCCCGGCGCGCCACCCAGCCGCCGGAATCTGTTTCTCACACCCTCAGCCTACCCACCATGAGCGCATTTCTTGAAGAACG
>NZ_MWOM01000222.1:0-510 GCF_012931925.1 Acidovorax sp. SRB_24 | reverse complement strand
GCGCCGCAGCGGCGCCGAGCGCGCGGCCATCAACGCGCCCATGCAGGGCACGGCCGCCGACCTGATCAAGTTGGCCATGGTGGCGGTGCAGGAAGAGCTCGATGCGCACAAGCCCGAGGTACTGATGGTGCTGCAGGTGCACGACGAACTGGTGTTCGAGCTGCCCGAGGGCGACGTCGACTGGCTGCGCAGCCACATCCCGCGCCTGATGGCCGGCGTGGCGCAGCTCAAGGTGCCGCTGCTGGCTGAGGTCGGCGTGGGGCCGAACTGGGACCAGGCGCACTGAAGGCGGTGCTCCTGAATCGAGAGCGCATGGCGCTCGTCACACCTGGTTTTTAGTGCTTTTTTGCCATGAAATGCAGGGCCTGCAAGCGTTGCCAGCTATCAAAAAATGACTTCTCCGCATTCCCGCCCGCGCCCGCGTAGGCCGCTGCGCGCCGTGGCCTTGACCCCCGCCGTGCGCATGGGCCTGTCGATTTCCGTCGCCACCGGGCTCTACGGCATCTCGTT
>NZ_MWOM01000274.1:0-381 GCF_012931925.1 Acidovorax sp. SRB_24 | reverse complement strand
GCATCGAACACGATGCTGCGCGAGCTGGAGGTGCCTTGGTCGAGGGCGAGAAGGTAGGTCATGATGCAGAAGGTATCAAGGTTTCAGGGTGCGGTGGGCTCCCGCAGCGCTCGAATGGCACGGCCCAGGCCAGCAGACGCCGCGCAAGGGCCGCCCCGCCGCGCTGGCGTCGTCCCCCGGGGGGGAAGGCGCCGCAGGCGACTCAGGGGGGGAGTTCATCCGGCCACGGTGCAGGCGACCTGCGCCTCGTGCAGCAGCGCCGGGAAGGGCTCGGGCGGGGGCGCGTCGGTGAACAGGCGGTCGATCTGCGCCAGCGTCGCCAGCTGCACCAGGGCCGGGCGGTGGAACTTGCTGTGGTCGGCGGCCAGCCAGACCTCGCGC
>NZ_MWOM01000316.1:0-296 GCF_012931925.1 Acidovorax sp. SRB_24 | reverse complement strand
GTCCTGCTGGATCACCGACCAGTACAGCGCGGTGGCGGCCGCCTCGTCGGCGGCAGACAGCGGTTGCGTGCAGCCGGAAAACACCGGCGGCAGCGGCACCAGGCCTTGCAGGCCCGGGTGCTGCAGCGCCTGCGCCAGGCGCGAGATCTGGTGCAGCATGCGCCCGCTCGGGCGCATCGGTCCGGGCCACAGCGACGCGGCCCAGTGCGTGGCCTGCGGGCGCTGCTGCACGGCCGGAAAGCGCGAATAGACGTCGTCCTGCCAGCTGAACCACTGCTCGATGGTGTCGGCCATGC
>NZ_MWOM01000325.1:0-286 GCF_012931925.1 Acidovorax sp. SRB_24 | reverse complement strand
GGCGAGAAAAAATCTTCAGGTCTTGCGTAAAACTGGTAAAAACCCGGTATATAATTCAAGGCTCCGCTCAACGGAGGTGCTGACAAGCAGTGCTTCTGGAGGGCAAGAAAAGCAGAGTGGCCAATAACCACAATGTTGACAGGGGATTAAAAACCCTGTTATAATTCAAGGCTCAGCTGATCGCAGCTAAGTCGGTAGAAAAGAAAGACTCCGGTCTGACGGATCTGCCAGGAACCTTAAAAATATACAGCCGATAAGCGTGGGCGTTTGAAGGCGATTGCCAAGT
>NZ_MWOM01000307.1:0-311 GCF_012931925.1 Acidovorax sp. SRB_24 | reverse complement strand
CACCTGCTGGCGGCGCCAGCGGTTGCGCAGCGCAATGGCCACGGCGCGCTTGGCGCTGGCCTGGCCGACGATGTGTTTGTCGAGCTCGGAGACGATCTCCTGGGGGGTCATCGAAGACATGCGGAACCTTTGACGAAATAGCCCTCTAGCGCTTATCCATAAAGCGCCTTTAGCTATCAAATAAATAGTATCAAGCGGCGCGGCGCGGCGCGGCAGCTGGCTGCGGCTACAGCGTCTCCAGGGTGTGATTCATGTTGGTGTAGATGCACAGCTGGCCGGCGATCTCGAGCGATTTCTTCACCACCTCCTGC
>NZ_MWOM01000254.1:0-429 GCF_012931925.1 Acidovorax sp. SRB_24 | reverse complement strand
GTACGACGACCAGGGCCACCCCTACTACGCCAGCGCGCGCCTGTGGGACGACGGCGTGATCGACCCCGCCGACACGCGCCGCGTGCTCGCGCTGGGCCTGTCGGCGGCGCGCAATGCGCCGATCGAGGACACGAAATTCGGCCTGTTCCGCATGTGATGGCTTGGGCCATGCAGAGATCCACCATGTCCACCCTTGCGCTCCCACGTTTTTGTCGCCGCCTGCTGCTGTGCGCTGCCTTCGGGCTCGGCGCGTCCGCAGTGCTGGCCGCGCCGGCGCTGCAGCGCGTGGCGTTGCCCCTGCCCTCGGGCGCGGTGCTGCAGGCCCACTGGCTGCCAGCGCAGGGGACCGCACGCGGGCCGGCCGTGCTGGCATTGCACGGCTGCGGCGGGCTCTACGCCAAGGGCGGCGGCCTGTCCGTGCGCTACCGC
>NZ_MWOM01000251.1:0-434 GCF_012931925.1 Acidovorax sp. SRB_24 | reverse complement strand
CGCGCGATGGCGGTGTCGAGGTCTTTGCGGAGAAGAAGGATGTCAAGCATGGTGCGATTTTAGAGGGCGTGGCGTGCATGCCTCAGGCCAGGCTGGCCGGGTCGAAATTGGCGCCGCACAGGATGAGCGCAACCGTCTCCTGGGGCTGCGGCCGGTAGGCGCCGGTGTGCAGCGCCGCCAGCCCCAGCGCCGCCGCAGGTTCGACCGCGAGTTTGAGTTCTTTCCACAGCCACTGCTGCGCGGCGCGGATGGCCTCGTCGGGCAGCAGCAGCGCCTCGTGGATGTGGCGCTGGCCGACTTCCCAGGCAATGGCGCCGATGCGGCGCGCGCCCAGCGAATCCGCGGCCAGCCCGCCCACCTCCACATCGACCGGCGCGCCGGCCGCGCGTGCGCTGTGCAGCGTGGGCGCGCGCTCGGGCTCCAGGGCCACCACA
>NZ_MWOM01000234.1:0-491 GCF_012931925.1 Acidovorax sp. SRB_24 | reverse complement strand
GCTGGCGGCCGGGGTGTTTGGCGCCGACAGCGCCACCATGGGCGTGGTCGCGGGCCTGATGGGGGGATCGCTGGCGGCCACGTCGCTGGCCACCAAGATGACCGCGCGCGCGGCCGCCAACACCTCGCCCGAGCCGTTTTCCAATTGGCTGCTGTCCTTCTTCGAGGACGGCCTGGTGGTCGGCGTGGTCTGGCTGGCCACGCAGCACCCGGTGTGGTTTGGCGCCGCGCTGGCCGTGATGCTGCTGCTGTCGGTGCTGCTGCTGGTCGTGCTGTTCAAGTTCTTGAAGGCGGCGTGGCGCCGGCTCGCCGGGCAGGGTGCCACTGCGGCACCGGGTGCCTGAACGGGGTGATTGCACAATTGGTGCCCCTTTTTGCCCCAGGATTTTGACCTTGCACACCGACACCGCCCCTTCGCCCGCCACCGACTGGCCGCAGCGCAGCCTGCGCGCCGTCTGGCACCCGTGCACGCAAATGGCGCGTGCCGAGCAG
>NZ_MWOM01000233.1:0-491 GCF_012931925.1 Acidovorax sp. SRB_24 | reverse complement strand
GCTGGCGGCCGGGGTGTTTGGCGCCGACAGCGCCACCATGGGCGTGGTCGCGGGCCTGATGGGCGGCTCGCTCGCGGCCACCTCGCTGGCCACCAAGATGACCGCGCGCGCGGCCGTCAACACCTCGCCCGAGCCGTTTTCCAACGGCTTGCTGTCGCTGTTCGAGGACGGCCTGGTGGTCGGCGTGGTCTTGCTCGCCACGCAGCACCCGCTGTGGTTTGGCGCCGCGCTGGTCGTGATGCTGCTGGTGTCGGTGCTGCTGCTGGTCGTGCTGTTCAAGTTCTTGAAGGCGGTGTGGCGCCGGCTCGCGGGGCAGGGCGCCGCTGCGGCACCGGGCGCCTGAGTGGGGTGACGGCACAATTGGCGCCCCTTTTTGCCCCAGGATTTTGACCTTGCACACCGACACCGCCCCTTCGCCCGCCACCGAGTGGCCGCAGCGCAGCCTGCGCGCCGTCTGGCACCCGTGCACGCAAATGGCGCGTGCCGAGCAG
>NZ_MWOM01000352.1:0-260 GCF_012931925.1 Acidovorax sp. SRB_24 | reverse complement strand
GAGCCCAAGTGCGTGACGGGGTGACCTGGAAAGGGCAGCCATGACGACCTCGAGAACTCTGCAGTGGATCGGTGCCGTGGCGGCCGCGCTGGGGCTGGCGGCGTGCGGCGGGGGCGGCACGCCCGAGCCGGCCACGGCGTTTGTGCCATCGGCCGACCGCATCGAGCCGTTTGACCCCGCGGTGGGCCGCACCCGCAAGGCGCTTGCAGCCGCGGAGCTTGCGCCCCTGCCGGCGCTGGCGGCGGCGTCCGTGCGGCTCG
>NZ_MWOM01000286.1:0-348 GCF_012931925.1 Acidovorax sp. SRB_24 | reverse complement strand
GCGACAACGAATTGCAGGTAGTGGAGGCGTGTCTGCTGCCGGATGTGGTGCAGGAGGCGGCTTTGGGCAGGGCTTGAGCGCGGTCTTGCTGCGCAAGACAGACTGGGTCGGCGCCGCCCCGAACATCCTATGAAGTGTTGAGGACAGAGCGCCGTCTGCTGCGCAGCCATCGGTCTGTCCCCAAAGCATTCGGGTGCCAGCAAAGGCGCGCTGCGCGCGCTGGGGCTGCGCCCAACAAAAAAGCCGTCTTCCGACGGCTTTTTTGCTTTTGCTGGCAGCGCACCCGTTACAAACGGCGAGCGGTGCGACCCGCTCGGGCTGTTTGCCTGAAGAGGGTCAGGCGGCCAG
>NZ_MWOM01000398.1:0-211 GCF_012931925.1 Acidovorax sp. SRB_24 | reverse complement strand
GCCGGCCGCCACGCTGCCGGCCACGCGCACCGCCACGCGCTGCAGGCCCGATTGCAGTTCCAGCCGGGGGGCCGTGCCGGGCTGGCTGGGCAGGCCGAGCGCCTGCAGCGCGGCGGCATTGAGGAACACGGTGGCAGGCGCAAACAGCGCAAAGCGGTCGGGCGGCAGGCTCGCAAAAGGACGCGGCATGAGCGCGGGCGCCATGGCCGGC
>NZ_MWOM01000157.1:0-889 GCF_012931925.1 Acidovorax sp. SRB_24 | reverse complement strand
GATCGCGATCTGGCCCTGGTCGTGGTACATGGTGACGATGGCCTGGTACTCGCCGGCCTGGGCCTTCAGGAAGATGGTGTCGGCCGGGAACGGGCCGTGGAACGGCGCCTCGGTCGGCCAGTCGCGCGCCTGCAGCGCGGCGACGGCGGGCGCGATGACGTCGATCTCCTCGCGGCCGCAGGTACCGCCGTCGCCGTTGTGCGGATTGAAGCCCGCGATCGCGACCTTGGGGGCCGGCATGCCGCTGGCCAGCAGTGCGCGGTAGATCAGCTCGGCCGCCTGGGCAATGCGCTCCTGGCTCAGGTAGCGGGCCACGTCCTTGAGCGGCACGTGCGAGGAGATGCGCGAGGTCCACAGCTCGCCCAGCGTGTTGAACTCGCAGAAGTAGCCCTGCACGCCCAGGTGCTCGGCGAAATGGTGCAGCTCGTCTTCGTGGCGCAGGCCGCCGAGTTTCATCGCCTGCTTGTTCAAGGGCGCAAAGCAGATGGCGTCGATGTCGCCGGCCAGGGCCGCGTCCATGCAGCGGTCGAGCACCTGCAGCACCGAGCGGCCGCCCGGCGCCTCGGCGCGGCTGCGGTGCACCTCGGCGGGCGCCACCGTCTCCACGGCCAGGAAAGCCGGCGCGCTGCCGGCGCGCCCGCGCACGGCGGCCAGGGAGTCGATGGCCTCGGTCGCCACCGGCAGGCCGGCAATGCGCTGGCCTTCCTCCCAGAGCCAGCGGTCGCCGACCAGCACGATGTTGGCGCGCTCGATGGCTTCGGGCTTGGCCAGCAGGCGCGCGATCAGTTCGGCGCCGATGCCGGCGGGGTCGCCCAGGGTCAGGGCGACGACGGGCTTGTCGGAATGGGGCATAGGTCAGTCGATCTTGATGTTGTTCTTGCGGATGATG
>NZ_MWOM01000156.1:0-892 GCF_012931925.1 Acidovorax sp. SRB_24 | reverse complement strand
GATCGCGATCTGGCCCTGGTCGTGGTACATGGTGACGATGGCCTGGTACTCGCCGGCCTGGGCTTTCAAAAAGATGGTGTCGGCCGGGAACGGGCCATGGAACGGCGCTTCGGTCGGCCAGTCGCGCGCCTGCAGCGCGCGCACCGCCGGCGCGATGGTGTCGATCTCTTCGCGCCCGCAGACACCGCCGTCGCCGCCGTGCGGGTTGAAAGCGGCCACCGCCACCTTGGGCGCCGCATAGCCGCTGGCCAGCAGCGAGCGGTAGATCAGCTCGGCCGCCTGCGCGATGCGCTCCTGGCTCAGGTAGTTGGCCACGTCCTTGAGCGGCACATGCGAGGAGATGCGCGAGGTCCACAGGTCGCCCAGCGTGTTGAACTCGCAGAAATAGCCCCGCACGCCCAGGTATTCGGCGAAGTGGTGCAGTTCGTCCTCGTGGCGCATCCCGCCGATCTTCATCGCCTGCTTGTTCAGCGGCGCAAAGCAGATCGCATCGACCTCGCCGGCCAGGGCCGCGTCCATGCAGCGGTCGAGCACCTGCAGCACCGAGCGCCCGCCCGCCGCCTCGGCGCGGCTGAGGTGCACGTCGGCGGCGGCCACGGTGTCGAGCGCGAGAAACGCCGGCAGTGCCTGGTCGCCGCGCAGGCGCACCGCGGCCAGCGTGTCGATGGCCGCGGTGGCCACCTGCACGCCCGCGATGCGCTGGCCTTCTTCCCAGAGCCAGCGGTCGCCGACCAGCACGATGTTGGCGCGCTGCGTGGCCTCGGGCCGGGCCAGCAGGCGCGCGATCAGCTCGGCGCCGATGCCGGCGGGGTCGCCCAGGGTCAGGGCAACGACGGGCTTGTCGGAATGGGGCATAGGTCAGTCGATCTTGATGTTGTTCTTGCGGATGATG
>NZ_MWOM01000197.1:0-614 GCF_012931925.1 Acidovorax sp. SRB_24 | reverse complement strand
GCTTCGGCCATGGCAGTTGCGTTTGGTATCAGCGGCGCGGCTTTCGCCAGCAGCACCGACCAGGACACCACCCAGTCCGCCACGACGGGAAGCAATACCAGCAACAACACCAACAGCAGCACAAGCACGGACAACAACAGCACCACCCGCAACGCCACCACCAACACGACCACCAACACCACCACCAACACCACGACCAACACCGATGCCAGCGACAACAGCACCAACCGCAACTCGGGCGCAGCCAGAGCCAGCGCAGCCCGCTCGGCGGCCCTGAACAACGGCTCGACAGGCACGTTCACCAACGCGTTCAATGTCTCCACCGCCACAGCCACCAGCAACCTTAACGGCACCGTCACGGGTAACCGCGTGCGCGACATCGGCAACAGCGCCACCAACAGCGGCAATGCCAACGGCGCCACCGGCAACGGTGGCACGGGCGGCAACAGCACCGGCGGCAGCGCCACGGGCACGGGCACAGGCGGCACGGGCGCAGGCGGCGTAGGCGGCGTGGGCTCGACCGGCGGCAATGCCTCCAACGGCAACGCCACCAACGGCAGCGCCACCAATGGCAGCGCCACCGCAGGCAGCGGCGGCAATGGCAATGGCGGGCG
>NZ_MWOM01000244.1:0-453 GCF_012931925.1 Acidovorax sp. SRB_24 | reverse complement strand
GAGGGTGTGCAGAATTTTGTGTAAACGGAAAATCCCACGCGGGCGCAAGCCCGCATGTCCGCAAACACCATGGCACCCAAGAAACACGAAGTCCCCGAAGAACTACTGACCAGCCTGCTGGCCAACTACAAGAAGCCTGAAGACCTCATCGGCGAGAACGGCCTGCTCAAGCAGCTGACCAAGCTGCTGGTGGAGAAGGCCCTGGACGCCGAACTGACCGAGCACCTGGGCCACGACCGGCATGAAACGGTGGCCAACGAAGCTGGCAACACCCGCAACGGCAAGAGCAAGAAGACCCTCAAGGGCGAGTTCGGCGAACTGCCTATCGAGATTCCCCGCGACCGCCACGGCAGCTTCGAGCCCCAGCTCATCCCCAAGCACCAGACCCGGTGGGCGGGCTTCGACGACAAAATCATCTCGCTGTACGCCCGCGGCATGACGGTGCGCGAGATT
>NZ_MWOM01000226.1:0-501 GCF_012931925.1 Acidovorax sp. SRB_24 | reverse complement strand
AGTGCGAGGGCGGATTGCAGGAGGGAGCGCTTGTTCACGGAAACACCTTTCAGTCAGAGATGCACCGATCTTAGGGTTGCCCCTATCCAACCCCAACGACTATGTTTTCATTTCCTTACGCGATGGCGACATAAGGAATCAGGTGCGCAGCGCGACGTTGTTGAGCTTGTCGAGCCGCTCGGGCCAGCCCCCTTCTGCCGACTGCAGCAGGATGCGCGTCCAGGCCACCCAGGCGTCCCACTGCACGCGCTTGTCCCACGCATTGCCCCACGCGCTGAACATCTGCAGCGCGCTCTCGGCCGCCTGCCGCGCCTCGGCCTGGCGACCCGCCGACAGGTAGAGCTGCGCCAGCACCATCTGCGGCTCGCCCACCCAGGGGTTGTGGCGCACGGCCTGCTCCATCACCGCGGTGGCCACGTCCAGGTCCACCAGCGGCACGTCCTGCTGGATCACCGACCAGTACAGCGCGGTGGCGGCCGCCTCGTCGGCGGCAGACAGCGG
>NZ_MWOM01000370.1:0-242 GCF_012931925.1 Acidovorax sp. SRB_24 | reverse complement strand
TCGCCAGCGAAGTGCGCCAATGGGGCGCCGCCGTGAAGGCGTCGGGCGCCTCGGTGGACTGAGCTTTTTCTCGCCTCGCCCTGGGGGGCCTACCCGGCCGCCAGGGCCGTGCGCAATGTCCTGCCGCCAGCCGGCAGTCCCGCAATTTCTACCAGAGGGCAATGCACATGCTTTTATCGGAACAATGGGTGCTCGTGACCGGCGGCGCACGCGGCCTGGGCCAGGCCATCACGCGCGCCCTG
>NZ_MWOM01000220.1:0-513 GCF_012931925.1 Acidovorax sp. SRB_24 | reverse complement strand
GAAGCTGTCGGGCACCTGCACCGCGATCACGGTGCGCTTGCGGCCCGAGCCATCGTCGAGCACGCCCACGTACTCACGCCCGGGAATCAAACCCTCGCTGGCCGTGACCGCGCCCGCGGCGGTGACATTGGGCCCGTACAGCGTGCCGTAGCCGCCGCCCACCGATGGGTCGAGGATGCCGCGGTAGTTGGAATACAGCGCGTTGCGGCGCAGTTCCGCCGCCGTGGGATTCGCGGGATCGGCATAGGCGGGCGCAGCGGCCGCTCCCAGCCCGGACTTGCCGATGCCTCCGGTCAGCAGGTCCTGGGTGGCGGCGGTGCTGCCCGTGCCCACCGTGGTCGCAGGGTACGCCGTGGCGCTCACCTGCGTCACGCCCTTGGGAAGGTCGTTGGTCGGGCCGGACGATCCGCCCCCGCACGCGGCCAGGACGGCCCCTGCCAACGCGGTCAAGGCCACTTTCAGGGCCCGCTTGTCCTGCAGATTCACTTTCATGATGTCTCCTTTTTTCACTGA
>NZ_MWOM01000158.1:0-856 GCF_012931925.1 Acidovorax sp. SRB_24 | reverse complement strand
CCAGGCGGCCGTGCTGGCCGTGCCCGACGCGGTGCGCGAAGAAGAGGTGCTGGCCTGCGTGGTCCTGGACCTCGCTGCCGCCGCTGGCCTGGAGCGCACCGCAGCGGCACGCACCCTGCAGGACTTCTGTCTGCGCGAGCTGGCCTATTACAAGGCGCCGGGCTGGTGGTGGTTTGCGGACGAGATCCCGACCACCGGCACGCAGAAGATCCAGAAGCACCGCATCTTCCCAGCGGGCAGCGACCCGCGCACGCTTGCGGGGATGGTGGATTTGTGCGCGCTCAAGAAGCGGCAGCCGGGGTGATTGGAATTTGGCTCTGCGTCTTTTGCGCAGGGCGTGCCACTTGCCGCGGGCGGAGGCCGGGTCTCGCCCCGGCGGGCGAGGTACTTTTAAATCAACCCGCTGCGCGGGTTGTCTTTGCATCGCCAAAGGTGCGCTTTGCGCACGGTGCTCTCGCATGTTGCTTCGCAACCCGCTCCAGCACCAAACGTACCCAAAAGAAAGGCGACCCGAAGTCTGCGACCCCAGCGCTGCGCGCTGGGGCACCCTGCGGTGCTCGCTGCAGGCGGGGTCCGCGTGAACTCGCTTCGCTCAAACAGCACGCGGCCCTGGTCCGCCTGAAGCTGCGCTCCTCGGCGCAGCCCCACGGGCTTGGAACCAGAACATCCATACGGGCCATCGCTGCGCTCGGCCCCACTTACGCGCGCTTTGCGCTGCGCCCCAGGCCGAGCGCAGCGATGGCCCGTATGGCTGTTGGGCTGTTGGGCTGTTGGGCTGTTGGGCTGCCGGGCTCCCGCCCCTCTGCCCGTGCCGAGGAGCGCAGCGCCGGGCGGAAAAAGGGCCGCGCGCTGTTTG
>NZ_MWOM01000334.1:0-279 GCF_012931925.1 Acidovorax sp. SRB_24 | reverse complement strand
GGTGCCCCTGCAGCGAGTCGCCATGGCCCCGGTAGTCGAACGTGGTGACGCGAAAGCCCTGCTGCGCCATCCACAGCGCAAACGCCTCATAGAACGACTGCCGCACGCCCATGGCACCGCCAATGACGACACTGGCACGCGCCGCGCCCTCGGGCTCATACACGCGCAGTGCCAACGACACGGCGTCGTTGGTCTGCAAAGTTTGCTTGTTCATGTCTGTCCCCTTGAACCAAGACCGGTCTGCGCCGGTTTGATTGGAAATCACAACGCAGCTCTACG
>NZ_MWOM01000359.1:0-253 GCF_012931925.1 Acidovorax sp. SRB_24 | reverse complement strand
CTCGCGCGAGGACTGGGAGCGCGACATCCTCGACGAGACGCTGACCGACCCGCGCCTGTTCCGCCACCGCGCGGAGCTGTACCGGCGCGGCCTCGCGCAGGGCTTCATCGAGCTGGGCGGCGGCATGTGGCTGAGCCGCCAGGCCGAGGTGCCGCTGTTCGAACTTGAATGTGCAGGCGGCCGGTGAGCGCTGCCACCGCCACCCCCAGCGCCGCCGTGGGCCACGCGGTGTCGCGCCTGCGCACCGCGCGCC
>NZ_MWOM01000278.1:0-372 GCF_012931925.1 Acidovorax sp. SRB_24 | reverse complement strand
ATTGGCCATGACGCTGTTCCAGTAGTCGCGCAGGCCTTCGATTTCCGCATCGCTCGCATGTTCGACCGCCAGGTACACCGCGCGCCGCTCCAGCGCAATGCGCACCTGGTAGAGGTTGAACAACTCCTCCACGCTGATGGACTTGCGAAAGAAGCCCTTGTTCATGACGAAGTCGAGAAAGCCCTCGGCCACGAGGCGGTTCAGGGCTTCGCGCAGCGGCGGCCGGCTGACGCCGAATTCGCGTCCCAGGGCCTGTTCGTTGATCCGCGCGCCGGGGCGGAAGTCATAGCGCATGGCGCGCTCGCGCAATTCGAAATACAGCCGCTCCACACTGCTTTCATCCCGGGTCTGTGGCACATGCGCTGGTTTTTT
>NZ_MWOM01000277.1:0-372 GCF_012931925.1 Acidovorax sp. SRB_24 | reverse complement strand
ATTGGCCATGACGCTGTTCCAGTAGTCGCGCAGGCCTTCGATTTCCGCATCGCTCGCATGTTCCACCGCCAGGTACACGGCGCGCCGCTCCAGCGCAATGCGCACCTGGTAGAGGTTGAACAATTCCTCCACGCTGATCGATTTGCGCGAGAAGCCCTTGTTCATGACGAAGTCGAGGAAACCTTCGGCCACCAGCCGGTTCAGTGCTTCGCGCAGCGGCGGCCGGCTGATGCCGAACTCGCGCCCCAGCGCCTGTTCATTGATGCGTGCGCCCGGACGAAAGTCGTAGCGCATGGCGCGCTCGCGCAGTTCGAAATACAGCCGCTCCACACTGCTTTCATCCCGGGTCTGTGGCACATGCGCTGGTTTTTT
>NZ_MWOM01000293.1:0-339 GCF_012931925.1 Acidovorax sp. SRB_24 | reverse complement strand
GATACGGGCGAAATGCAAGCGCAGGCGATGTTACGGGCGCAGCGCTGTCTTTGCATGGACGCAGGCGACAGCGACCAACACGCATCCAGGGCGGGTGCGGGTGCGGGACCGGCGGGAAAGAGGTGGGCGGAGTGCGGGCACCCGGCGGGTGGGGCGACGGAGGACGGCATCTGTCCCCATGGCCTGCACCCACCGGCGCGTGCTTACTTGACAGTGGAATCCATCAGTGGCTTCGGCATTGGCGTGGGCTGCTGCGCGTAGCCCCCATTGTCATAACGCATCGTGTGGGCCCTGCCGCCCAGCGGGGCCGGCACGTTGTACCACTCGCCATCGCGCGGC
>NZ_MWOM01000159.1:0-850 GCF_012931925.1 Acidovorax sp. SRB_24 | reverse complement strand
GCGCTGGGGCTTTGGCCTGCAGCAGGGCCCGTTCGAGCTGTGGCAGGAGGCCGGCTGGCTCGAAGTCGCCCGGATGGTCCAGGAAGACATCGACGCCGGCAAGGCGTTGAGCACGGCGCCGCTGCCCGAATGGGTGTTCAAGGGCCCGGTGCCCGAGGCCGGAGGCGTGCACACGGCCGCGGGCTCGTGGAGCGCATCTGCCTACAAATTCATAGCACGCCGCGCTTTGCCGGTCTACGAAAGACAGCATTTCCCTGAAAAACTGCGCGGCGAGGCGCTGCCCGACTTCCAGACCGCCGGCACCACGCTGCACGAGGACGACGCCATCCGCCTGTGGACGCTGGACGGCGAAATCGTCATCGCCAGCATCAAGACCAAGATGCACGCCATCAGCCCCGACGTCTGCGAGGGCCTGAACCTGGCGGTGGAGCTGGCCGAGAAGGACTACCAGGGCGTGGTCATCTGGTCGGGCGACGAGCCCTTCAGCGTGGGCGCCGACCTGCAGGCGATGCTGCCGGCCTTCATGGTCGCCGGCGTCGGCGCGGTCGAGGGTGCTGAAGAGGGGATGCAGCAAACCATGCTGCGCCTGCGCTACGCCAACGTGCCCGTGGTCTCGGCCATCCGCGGCCTGGCGCTGGGCGGTGGCTGCGAGCTGGCCGTGCACTCGGCGCGCCGCGTCGCGCACATGGAGAGCTACATCGGCCTGGTCGAAGTGGGCGTGGGCTTGGTGCCTGGCGCGGGCGGCCTGACCTACATCGCGCGCCGCGCGGCCGAGAACGCCGCGGCATCGACCGGCAAGGACCTGCTGCCCTTCCTGACCGAAGGCTTCACGGCGGCTGCCATGGCCAAG
>NZ_MWOM01000320.1:0-292 GCF_012931925.1 Acidovorax sp. SRB_24 | reverse complement strand
CCGCGCGGCGGCCCAGAAGCTGGTCGACGATGCCCACCAGGTCTGCCCCTACTCCAACGCCACGCGCGGCAACATTGACGTGACGCTCACGCTCGTCTGAGCGCCGCTCGTAGAAATCAAAAAAGAGAGCTGCAGGCGCTTTCCCCACAAGCGTTTGCGGCTCTTTTCATGCAAAAACGGGCGCCGCAGACAGAACGCGCCGGTGGGGGGTTAGCGCCACAGCGCGTACCGGCCCGGCCCGGTGATGGCCAGCAGCAGCAGGCCGCCTGTGATGCTGGCGTTCTTGTAGAAA
>NZ_MWOM01000248.1:0-449 GCF_012931925.1 Acidovorax sp. SRB_24 | reverse complement strand
CTGGTGGGCAAGCACACGGTGATGGTCGCCAACCTCGCGCCGCGCAAGATGAAGTTCGGCATCAGCGAAGGCATGGTGCTGGCGGCCAGCCACGGCGACGACAAGGCCCACCCCGGCCTCTACGTGCTCGAACCCCTGCCCGGTGCACAGCCGGGCATGCGCGTGCGCTGAGCGCCACGCGGCGGCCGCGGCGCCACGCACCGCCCCGCCAGTGCTGGAAGCCATGCCTTCCAGCCCTTTTTTCAAGCCAATCGACCTCCAGCGCTTATCCATCAAGCGCTGACAGCTATAAAACCAGGAGCACACCCGGCTCCTGCACTGCGCTGGTCCGCGGCCTTGGCTGCGCCTGTGCGTCACCTGCGCGCCACAACGGTGCCCCGGCCGGTGCCCGGATGGGCTATCTTGCGCGGCAGAGCCCGCTCCAGCGGGCCGCAGGAGGCACAGCATGG
>NZ_MWOM01000275.1:0-376 GCF_012931925.1 Acidovorax sp. SRB_24 | reverse complement strand
GCGCTTGCGCGCCAACCGGCCGTTCGTGGCCGAGCTGGAAGGTTGCATTGCGGGGTTTGCCGATCTGCAGCCTTCGGGCACCATCGACCACTTTTTCGTGGCGGGGGATTACGCGGCGCGCGGCGTGGGCCGGGCGCTGATGGCACGGATCCACCAAGCGGCGCAGCAGGCGGGCATGCCCCGGCTGTGGGCCGATGTGAGCCTCAGCGCCGAGCCGTTTTTCCGGCGCAGCGGCTTTGTGGTCGAGGCGCGCCAGCAGGTCGAGGTGCGCGGCGTGGTGCTGGCGAATGCGCGCATGGGCAAGTCGCTTTCCGCTTCTTGATTGATAGCTGTCAGCGCAGACTGACTCTGCGTTACGGGCCTTTTTGGCTTGAAA
>NZ_MWOM01000404.1:0-205 GCF_012931925.1 Acidovorax sp. SRB_24 | reverse complement strand
TGCTCCAGCTGGGCGATGAAGTCGCGCAGGTCGTGGTAGGGCATGGGGTTTGTTTTTCGGGGTGAATCGGGGGCTGGCGCTTGTGGAGCTTATGTTGGTAGCTATCTTTTTATTCTTGTCGCTGCGTTCCGTTCAATTGAGTGGCTGTGCGCTTTTTGCTGAGAGCGGAGGCCGGGTCTCGCCCCGGCGGGCGAGGTACTTTTCT
>NZ_MWOM01000295.1:0-332 GCF_012931925.1 Acidovorax sp. SRB_24 | reverse complement strand
TTTCAAGCCAAAAAGGCCCGTAACGCAGAGTCAGTCTGCGCTGACAGCTATCAATCAAGAAGCAGAAAGCGACTTGCTAGCGCGCCTCGACCCCAAAGCGGCTGCGGCGGAAAAACGGCTCGGCGCTGAGGCTTACATCGGCCCACAGCCGCGATATGCCGGCCTGCTGCGCCACTTGGTGGAGATGCGCCATCAGCGCCCGGCCAACGCCGCGCGCCGCGTAATCCCCCGCCACGAAAAAGTGGTCGATGTAGCCCGAAGGCTGCAGGTCGGCAAACCCCGCAATGCAACCTTCCAGCTCGGCCACGAACGGCCGGTTGGCGCGCAAGCGC
>NZ_MWOM01000153.1:0-939 GCF_012931925.1 Acidovorax sp. SRB_24 | reverse complement strand
TACCGCATCGGCGGCACGGCGGCCACCACCACGGGCGGCGCCGGCGACCTGACGCTGGGCAGCACGTCCAATGCCGTCGTTGCGCAGGGCGCCATCGGTGCGTCGGGCATTGCGGGCAACACCCTGACCGTCAACGGTGCATACGGCAGCGTGCCTATTTCCTATGCTGCAGGGGCTTCTGCCAAGGACATGGCGGCACTCGTCAACGCGCAGACCGAAAAGACGGGCGTGAGCGCCACAGCGCGCACCGAAATTGGCCTGTCGGGGCTGGTTGCCGCCAGCTCCTACACCCTCAAGCTCGCCGCCGACAACGGCACGGGCCAGGCCGTCACCATTTCGTTCACCGTTGGCAGTCAACTCAACAACGATGGTCTGAGCGATGCTGCCAAGGCCTTTAACGACGCGGCGGCTAAAACCGGCGTGACGGCGCGCGTCAACGACAAGGGTGATGGCCTGGTGCTGACCAATGCCGCTGGCAACGACATTTCCTTGCTCAATGATTCGGTGGCGACCAACACCATCGACATCACCGACGCCGCAGGCAAGGCCCTGGTGGGCGGCGCTGGCGCAGGCCTCGCGGGCGAGGACGGTGTGGGTACCTTTGCAGCCGCTCTCGTGGTGACAGGCCAACTCACACTCGATTCATCCAAGTCTTTCAGTGCAATGGACGCTGGCGGCGACTCTGCAGGCGGCGGCTTCTTGGATGTCGCCACGGCAGCAGGCAGCCAGATCCAGACCGTGCAGAACATGGACGTGAGCACAGTCGATGGCGCCAATCGCACCTTGGCCATCGTCGACTCCGCGCTGGCAGCCATCAGCGGCCAGCGCGCCAGCTATGGCGCGTTGCAGGCACGTTTTGAATCAGCCATCGCGAACCTGAATACCTCTTCCGAGAACATGTCGGCCGCGCGCAGCCGCATCCTGGACGCCGACTTCGCG